>RFQW01000182.1 GCA_009924765.1 Planctomycetota bacterium
GCGTGGCGCCGGAGCTGTACCTGAAGCGGCTGCTGGTGGGTGGCATGCCGAAGGTGTTCGAGATCAACCGCAACTTCCGCAATGAGGAGGGCGTGGATCGCAGCCACAACCCCGAGTTCACCGCCATGGAGGCCTACGAGGCCTTCGGCGACTGCTGGACCATGCTGGAGATGACCGAGTCGCTGGTGCACGAGGCCGCGATCGAGATGGCCAAGGGCCGCGAGGAGGCCGGACCGGGCCCCACGCTGCCGTTCGGCGAGATGCAGATCAACTACGCCAAGCCGTTCGTGCGCGTGACCTTCGGCGACCTGTTCCGGCAGGGCTGCGGCATCGACATGTTCGACGAGGCGAAGGTGCGCGCCGAGGCGATCGCGCGCCACGTGCCCGATGCGGCCAAGCTGGATCACTGGCTGCTGGTCGAGGCGCTGTTCGAGATCGTGGGCGAGCCGCTGATCGATCCGCTGCGCCCAACCTTCGTCACCGACTGGCCCAGCGCCGTGAGTCCGCTCACGCGTCCGCGCCGCGACGACCCGCGCCTGTGCGAGCGCTGGGACCTGTTCATCGGCGGCATGGAGGTGGGGCCCGCCTACACCGAGCTGAACGACCCGGACATCCAGCGCGAGAAGTTCACCGCGCAGCTGCAGGGCATCGACGACGAGGAGAGCACCTTCCGCACGCTCGACGAGGATTTCCTGGAGTCGCTGAAGGTGGGCATGCCGCCCGCCGGAGGCATGGGTCTGGGCATGGATCGCCTGGTGATGCTGCTCACCAACTCGCCCAGCATCCGCGACGTGATCTTCTTCCCGCTGCTGAAGAAGCACTGAGCACGCATGAACCCTCCGCGCGCAACGCTGTCGCTGGCATGCCTGCTGGTGGTGGCTGCGCTGCTTGGCGCGCGCGCGGCCGACCGCACCGAACGTTGGTACGAGGTGAAGGTGGCCGGCAGGCTGGCAGGGTGGATGCGATCGGTGGAGGCGGCCGTGCCCGAAGGTTGGCGCACCGAGACCGAAACGCGGCTGCGTCTTTCGCGCGGCGGCGTGACGCTGGACATGGTCAACACCGGTTGGATCGTGGAAAGCGCCGACGGCAAGCCGATCAGCGGCGGTCGCACGCAGGTTGGCAGCGGCCAGAGCGTGCGCGTGACCTGGAAGTACGGGCCGGACGGCGTGGCGGAACGCACCATCGAGGGCGCGCGCATCATCGACCGCAAGCTTCCGGCGGTGCCCGCCGACGCGCTGCCCCCGCATGCCGCCGACGCGGATGCGGATCGTCATCGCAATCTCGGTGACGCGGTGATCAGGCAGCTTGTGTTCGAGCCGACGCAGGGCTCGCAGCCACAGACGGTGGTGAGCACGCGCGGGACCGAAGAGACGGTTTCGGTCGCGGGCGTGCCCGTGACGGCCACGCGCTGGTCCATGAAGGGAGCGCTTGTGCCACCGGGATCGGCGGAGTGGCGCACCGCCGTCGGCGATCTGGTTCGCAGTCTCTCGCCGACCGGGTTGGGTGACATCGAGAGCATCCTGAGCACCGAGGAGCGTGCCAAGCGCGCGCTGGATCTGGCAGGCGCGCCACCCGAGGTGATGGTGGCCAGTTTCGCGCAGCCCGATCGTCCGCTCGCCGATCCGGCCGCGCTCCGACGCATGCGCGTGCGCGTCACGGCCATGCGCGACGCGATTCCAGTGCCTCCAGAGATGGGGTTGCAGCGCGTGAGCGCCAGCGGCAAGGGCTACGAAATCACGGTCGATCTCGACAAGCCGCCGCAGCCGGCCTTGGTCGCGGAGCGCGAGGATCCCGCCTACCTCGCGGCCTCGCCCATGATCAACACGAAGGATCCGCTGCTGATCAAGTTGGCTGCCGCTGCCGTGGCCGACGCGCCTGCGGACATGGGGCTGCGTCTCGAGCGGCTGCGCGCCGCCACCTTCCAGCAACTCTCCAGAAAGAATCTCGGCAGCGCGCTGGCCAGCGCCAGCGAGGCAGCGCGCACGCGTTCGGGCGACTGCACGGAGCACGCGGTGCTTCTGGCGGCACTGCTGCGTGTGCAGGGCATTCCGTCGCGAGTGGTCGCGGGCCTGGTGTGGTGCGACCAGTTCGCGGGCAAGAAGGACGTGTTCGGATGGCACCTGTGGACCCAGGCGCTGGTCGATGGCCGATGGATCGATCTGGATGCCACGCTTCCGCCGGGCAAGGGGCTGTTTCATCCGGGTCACATCGCGCTCGCGGCCACAGCGCTCAGCGATCCCGCGGGGGATCCATCATGGGCCACGCTGCTTTCCGCACTCGGCAACCTGCAGGTGGAGGTGCTCGATGGAGCGCGTGAGTGACATGCCCCAGCTTCCTGCGCGCGACCCGAATGGCCACAAGGGCACGTTCGGCAGCGTGCTCGTGATCGGCGGCCACGCGCGCAATCCCGTCATGCTCGGTGGACCGGCGTTGGCCGCTCGTGCGGCGCTGCGCAGTGGATGCGGACTGTGCACGCTCGCCATGCCTGCACCGCTGCTTGCACCCGCCTTGTCGGTGGCGAGCAGCGCCACGGGCTGCGAACTGCCCGTCGACGCGCATGGCGAACTGCTGGCATCCGCTGCCGCCGAGGCGCTGGATCCCATCATCGAGCGCGCGCAGGCGGTGGTGATGGGGCCGGGGCTTGGTCGCGGCTTCCCGGTGCAGCAGATGGTGGTGCGGCTTGCATCCATGGTGCGCGTGCCGCTGGTCATCGATGCCGATGCGCTGAACGCGCTCTCGGAGACGGTGGACTTCGCCACCGACATGAAGGCACCCATCGTGATCACGCCACATCCCGGCGAGTTCGCGCGCCTCGCGGAGGCGTTGCACATGCATCTGGATGGCGTCGATCCCGCCGCGCGGCCCGCGTCGGCCGTGGCGCTCGCGGCCCGCCTTGGCTGCGTGGTGGCGCTCAAGGGCGCGAACACCGTGGTCAGCGACGGCGTGCGCGTATGGACATGCGATGCCGTGGAACCGGCGCTGGCCACTGGCGGAAGCGGTGATGCGCTCGCCGGGCTGCTGGGTGGACTCGCGGCGCAGTTCGTGCGTGCGCGGGATGGGTCACGGCTCGACCTGTTCGAGGTGACGCGTCTCGCCGTGCAGGTGCACGCCGACAGCGCGCGCCTGTGGGCTGCGAAGCACGGACACGCCGGCATGCTTGCGCAGGAGATCGCCGATGGCATCCCCGATGCCATGGCTTCCATGCGCGCGTGACCTGTGGATCTGTCCCAATTCCGTCCATCTGCCGCCGATAGACTCCAGCGCATGACCGCCAAGACGAACGAAGGCACCACCATGCCGCATGTGCCCATCCGCGACCTGCAGCCCGCCACCTACGTGAATGGCGTGTACTCGCTGGTCAATCCGCAGGTGGGCATCACGCGCGCCGGCAAGCCCTTCTTCAAGGCCCTCATCCGCGACGCCACCGGCGAGGTGCCCGTGCGTGTGTGGACCTTCGAGGAAGCCAGCATGCCCGAGGTCACCCGCACCGGCTTCGTGTTCGTGAGCGGCCAGACGCAGAACTACAACGGCCAGGTGCAGATGATCGCCGAGACCATCCGCGGCGTGGACGTGGAGGAGAAGGACCTTGCCCGCCTGCTGCCCGCCACCAAGGGTGACATCGACCACATGATGGGCGAGGTGTCGGCGCTGCTTCGTTCCATGAAGCACCCCGGCATGCTTGCGCTGGCCGAGCAGTATCTCGCCACCGCCGCGCTCATGGATCGCTTCCGCAGCGCACCGGCCGCGGTGAGCGTGCATCACGCGTTCCTGGGCGGATTGTTGGAGCACACGCTGCAGTTGATGAAGCTGGCGGATGTCATGTTGCCGCTCTATCCGGCGCTCAACCGCGATCTGGTGCTCATGGGCCTGTTCCTGCACGACCTCGGCAAGACCGCCGAGCTGGAATGGGAGAAGGGCTTCACCTACACCGCCGACGGCAACCTGATCGGTCACGTGGTGCGTGGCGCGGTGTGGCTGCACGGCATGGCCGCCAAGGCCGCCGCCGAGCGTGGCGCCGCGCTGCCGCCCGACGCGCTGCGCGTGCTCATGCACATGATCGTCAGCCACCATGGCGAACTCGCGCACGGCGCCGCCAAGGTGCCCAGCACGCCGGAGTCCATGTTCGTGGCCATGCTCGACAACCTCGACGCCAAGGTGGCCACAACGCTGGTGGCTGCCGCCCGCGAAAAGGGTGATTCGCACGAGCCGGGCCACGAGTTCAGCGACAAGGTGTGGGCGCTCGACGTGAAGGTGTATCGCCCGGATCCGCTGCAGGGTCCTGGCGCGGCCTGATCACGCTCGGGCGCGTCGTTCGGCTTCGTCGCGCAGGGCTTCCATGGCGATCGGCGGCAGCAGTGCGAAGCACCATGTGCGGCGCGCAGCCAGTTCGCGCGACTGTCGTGCCGCCGCAGCCGACGCCTCCAGTGCCTGCAGCGATTCCAGATCACCGGCGCGATGCATGCGCGCTTCGTTGCGCTCTGACAGCATGTCGCGAAACAGCGTGCGACGCCGCGCGTCACCCCGAGGCAGTGCCGCGATCATCTCCAGCGCACGGCGCCGCGCCGGGCTCGGTCCGGTGCCGCCGCC
>RFQW01000183.1 GCA_009924765.1 Planctomycetota bacterium
CACCAGCGCCACGTCGCCGAAGTCCACGAACCCGCTGCCGTCCAGGTCGGCGTCGCAGCTTGGGCAGACACCGAAGTCCAGCAGCATGAAGGCCACGTCACCCGAGTCCACGAACAGGCTGCCATCGAGGTCGCCGAAGCAAGCCGTTGCACAGCCGTTCGGCGGCTCAACGCTGTAGCCGTAGGCGTGTGCAGCCGTCCAGCCGCACATCCAGTTCGCGTCGGCACTGAACGCGCCACGGTAGCTCACCGCCTCGAAGAAACCGTCGTTCGGAGACGAAGCCACCGCCGACACCGCATCGCCCGCCGCACGGGGATCAAGCGCAATCACCGGCTGAATCGAAACAGTGGTGAGCACCTGCGTTGCACCGCGGGTGATCGAGGCGATCGGAAGCGTGCTGGACTGCACGTTGTTGTTCGCGGCTGCGAACACGCCCTGCGTGTTGGCCTCGGTGTAGGCCGATGCGTTCGGGTTGCCGTAGAACACGGTGTCCTTGATCTGGTTCAGCTTTCCAGCCCCCTGCGCCGTGTAGGCCGCAGACGGATTGGTGAACGGGTTCACGGTGGAGTACACGGTGGACGCAGTCGTCCAGGTCTGCGCGAAGGTCAGCGTGCCGTTGTATCCGTAGCCGTACTGACCATCGGTGGCCTCGTTGTCCGAGTTGTCGTTCTTCACGACCTGACCGCCGCAGTTCATCATGATGCTGTTCATCACCTGCAGGCGCGCACCGTCACGATACTTGATGCCGTGCTTGCCGCTCAGGGGCTGACCGATGAAGGTCATGTTGTACAGCGCCGCGGTGGTCACGGGCTGCGCGTCGCTCTTGGCGGCGCCATCGGCCTCCAGGATCGAATCGCACACGCCTGAGCCCGAAGCCGCATTCACGGAGTAGCCCTGCACGATCAGACCGAACTGCGCCTTGCCGCGCCATCCGTGATCCAGGTCGAGCGAATCGTCGCCGATGTTCCAGATCGCGAAGTGCTTCAGGTTGACGGTGCCGCCCCAGATCTCGATGCCGTCATCGACATTGTTCATGATCTCGATGTTGTCGATCTCGGTGTTGCGACCCACGCCGCCGAGCGACAGGCCGTTCAGCTCGGTGTTGAGCGCCGTCACCTTGCCGCCGTAGCAGAACGAGGTGTAGGTCAGCGAGCCGCTGTCGTCGTTGTCGTTGCCGCCGCCGTAGCGCACGCGGGTGTCGCTGGGGCCGGAAGCGACGAGGCCTTCCATGTTGGAGTAGTTGCCGGCGTTCGGCGCCGCGGTATTGGTGCTCGGAGCGCCGTTACCGTACTTGCCGATGTAGGCCTGACCCATGATCGTCAGGTTGCCCCATTCGTTGCACGCCGCACGCCACTCGCCACGCGGCTTGGAGGGCGTCCAGGTGAGGTAGTCGGCCTTGGAGGTGAAGATGATCGGCTCGCTCGGCGAGCCGTTGCAGTCGATCATGGCGCCGCGCGTGATGGCGAGCGAACCGCCGCTCTCGCTGGCGATGACCGTGCCCGCCTCGATGCTGATGGTGCCGCCCGGCAGCACAAAGACCTGACCTCGCAGCACATACACGTTGTCCTTGGTCCAACTCACGGAGGAGGTGATGTCACCTTCCACGACGATTTGTGCGGCGTTGGCGCTCATCGCGGCAGCGGCGACGAAGCAAGGAATCAGGCTCTTCAGCATTTCATTTCTCCTGGTTGAGCAAGTCGATCTGGACGGGCCCCAAGTCCTTGGAGCCATGCGCTGAGGGCGAGACGCCTCGCCTGCAACGCTCCGGCAATATGCACCACGTTTCTTCAGGTCCTGCGCGCCCTGTGCAAATTCCGTGTTCAGACATCGTTCAGAGAGGGTGCCCGAGGGTCATTTCTTGCCCTTGGACGCGCGTTCCACCTGCTCGATGTACCGGGCCACATCCTCGCGTGGACGAAGGGCCTGGGCGTCTCGCAGCAGCGGCAACGCCTCGCCAAACCGCCCCTGCGCGACGTAGACCTGCGCCATCTTCACCTTGGCGTTGGCTGCAAAGGACTCGATGCGGGCGGCCCGCTCGTAGAACAGGATCGCCTGATCGGGCCGTCCGCCGCGGTTGTGGTACTGGCCCAGCAGGATGAGCGCCTCGCCGTCCAGCGGATCGAGCTCGATCACCTCCTGCAGCACGCGAGCGGTTGCCTCGTCTCCGGCACCACCGGCCATCGACAGTCGGGCTTCCAGCTTCAGCAGCTTGCGACGGTCAGCGTCGCTGATGGTCGATCCCGAAGATGCCTTCACCTTGGTGATCAGCGCGCGTGCCTGATCCATGCCGCCACGCGCAGCCAGGCCTTCGGTGCTGCGGATGATGCGCACCGGCGACTGCGCCGGATCCTTGGCCAGCGCACGCGCATAGGCCTGCATGGCAAGATCAAGCAGCGACTCGGACAGGTAGATGTCGCCCAGCGTGTACAGGCTGTCCACCGACGACTTGCCGATCGCGTCGAGCGCCTCCAGGTTCACCGCCGCCTTCTGCGGTTCCTTCAGGCCCAGGTAGGTGTGCGCCTGCAGCAGCCAGAAGTCGGCCTTCTCCGGAAAGGTCTGGATCAGCACGTCGAGCAGACTGGCGGCATCCTCGAACTTGCCCTGCTTGAACACCGTGCGCGTGAGTCCCAGGCGCCACTCCACGTTGGAGGGCTGCAGCAGCAGCGCGTTGCGGTAGGCGGCCTCGGCCGGCTGATAGTCCTGCTTCTGCGAGTGGCAGAAACCGAGCAGCCCATAGGAATACGCATCGGCACCGCCCAGCTCGATCATGCGATTGAACGCGGCGATCGCCTCATCGATCATGCCCTTGCGCACACAGATCAGTCCGATGCTGCGATAGGCACGACGGAAGTTCGGATACTTCTCCACGGCGCGCCGGTAGTTTGCAAGCGCATCATCGGCTCGATCTTCCTGGTACTGCACGCCACCGAGCGTCAGGTCGAGCACCGCAGAGGTATCGTCCTTGATGGATCCACGCAGCAGCGCCTCCGCGGCAGGCAGCTCGTCCGGCATCAACTGGCGAACCAGCTCCAGCAGCGCCATGTCGTCGGTGGAGATGCGCGGCTCCACTTCGGGATTCACGCCGTAGCCGGCCACGAAGGACTTCTGGAAGCTGGGATCGTTCCAGACGGCGCGAAGATCGGCCGCACCCACCTGCATCGATGGCGCGGGCGCCTGCGACTTGGCGGCCCCGTTGCCGTCGCCGAACGCCTGCACGCCAAGCATGACGGCTGCGGCGAAGGCGAACATGCGCGACGCGGACCTTGCGCTGAACGCAGCGCGACGATGACGGATGATTCGCTTCATTTGGGTTGAAACCTGAATGGGACGCGCATGCGACAACTGACACGCTTGCCGCCCTTGATCGCTGGCTCGAATTTCCATTGACGCACCGCCTCGAGTGCCGGCTTCTCGAATTCCGGATACGAGGCCTTCTCCACGCGCGGGTTGACCACGCGCCCGGTCTCGTCCACCACGAAGATCAGCGTGACCACACCTTCCGCCTTGCGCGCGCGCATCTCGGAGGGGTACGCGGCCGCCACCTGCACGAGCGGACGCGGGCGCTGGTCGATTTCCGACATGCTGAAAGCACCCGAGAATTCGTCGCCCTCGCTTGCGGGGCCGCCCTTGCCGCCAATGCGGCCACCGGAAGCGAGCGATGCGCCGCCGCCAAAGTCGCCGCCACCGCTCGCGCCACCGCTCAATGCAGCCTCAAGCGCACTCAGGCTTGCCGCATCCAGCGCGGGCGCGTCGTCGCTCGAGGAAGCCTGATCCATGGAGGTGGACACCGCCTGACTGGCATCGGGAGGCTGCTCCTCCTGCTGCTTCAGCTCCTCCGGGGGCTTCTGCTCCTCCTGCTGCTTGTCCTCGGTCACGTCCTCGGCCACCAGCTGCACATCGCGCTTGCTTGCCTGTGCCTCATCGTGCGCGAACAGCAGGCCGCCGAACAGCAGCACCACCGCGTGAATCACAACGGCCGCGACGAAGAAGATGGCGGCGTTGGATGATGGCATCACTTCTTCTTGTCGGTGCTGATGCCGACCTTGGCGATGCCGATCTTGCGCACCTCGTCCAGCACTCCCACCACGAACTTGAAGTCGGCCGCGCCGTCGCTGCTGATGATCACCTTGGGATCCTTGGCGGTCAGCTTGAAGGTCTGCAGCTTCAGCGGCAGCTGCGAGAGCAGGATCTTCTCCTTGTTGAAGAAGATCTCGCCCTTCTCGTTCACGCTCAGCGTGACCGCCTTCTCCATGTCCTGCTGATCACCGAGCGATTGCGCGGTGGATGCACCGGGCAGCGCAACCTGCACGCCCTGGTTCTTCGACATGCTGAGCGACACCATGATGAAGGTCGCCAGCAGGAAGAAGATGATGTCGATCAGGGGAATGATCTCGATGCGCGCGGACTTCTTCTTGCCACGCCGATTGCCGCCTCCGCCGCCCGCCATGGTCAGATCTCCAGTCCTGCAGACACCGCCAACGGCTGGCGCTCCTGCTGTTCCAGAACCTGCGCAACCGACGGCACCGCGGGACGACCCTCGACCAGCAGCTTCAGCTGCTCACCGCAGGCAAGCAGTTC
>RFQW01000184.1 GCA_009924765.1 Planctomycetota bacterium
TCACGCCGGGGCAGGCCGATCAGTTGCGCCGGGCCATCGCGGCGTGGAAGCGTCGCGGCAACCAGCTGGCACAGTTCGGCGAGCGACTCACGCAGGGCATGCTGGCCAACGGATACACCGAGCATTTCGCGCAGCAGGTATTCACGCAGATCAAGGGATTCTCGGGGTACGGCTTTCCGGAAAGCCATGCCGCCAGTTTCGCGTTGCTGGCCTACGCCAGCGCCTGGCTGAAGCGCCATCATCCGGCGGCGTTCACGGCGGCGCTGCTGAACAGTCAGCCGATGGGCTTCTACGCGCCGGCGCAACTGGTGCGCGACGCGCGCGAGCATGGCGTGGAGGTGCGACCGATCGACGTGAACTTCAGCGCGTGGCACTGCACGCTGGAGCCGGCGGGTGTGCACGGCTTCGATCGGCCGCCCGCGCTGCGGCTGGGACTGTGCATGGTGCGCGGGTTGCGACAGGCGTGTGGTGATCGCGTGGCGGCGGTGCGCGGGGCGTGGTGCAGGCGGCGGGGGGCGCGTCACGGCCTGAGGCAGGTGCGGCGTGTGGTCCGTGGCGATCGGTGGAGGCGCTGTGGCGCGCGTCGGGTGCAAGTTCGGCGGCCATGCGTGCGCTGGCACGCGCCGATGCTTTCGGTTCCATGGGCCTTGATCGCACCCAGGCGCTGTGGCAGGCGCAGCGACTGCGCGAAGTCAGCATGCCGCTGTTCGAGCAGGCCGCGCCCGAACCCGAATCGGTGGAAGCGCGCGCCGCGTTGCCGCAGGTGCATCCCGCCGAGCGCACCTTGCACGACTATCACCATACCGGCCTGTCGTTGCGCGGACATCCGGTGCGCTTCCTGCGCGAGCGACTGGCGCGTGCAGGTGCGCGGCCCTGCGCCGCGGTGCAGGCCACGCACGAGTGCCCCGATGGCTGTCGCGTGTGCGTGGCGGGCGTGGTGCTGCTGCGGCAGAAGCCGGGCACCGCCAAGGGCACGGTGTTCATCACGCTGGAAGACGAGAGCGGTCCCGTGAACCTGATCGTGCGCCCCAGAGTGTGGGCGCGCTTCCGCGTGCAGGTGCGCCACGCGCATGCGTTGCTGGTGCGCGGCCGCGTGCAGCGCCGCGAGGGCGTGACGCAGCTGGTGGCGACGCGGCTGCGGGGGATTGATCACCTGCTCGATGCGGGTGGGCAAAAAGCCGCGGGAGTTCCGGTAGTCAAGAAGACCTACCGAAACTCCCGCGCACAACAGTCAGTGGGTTGAAATCTCGCCTGCGCGAGCCGCGCCTCAGGGCGTGCACGGACCCAGATCAAGCAGCATCAGCGCCAGGTCGGACCCATCGGTCACGCCGTTCTGGTCAAGATCGCTGGCGCAACCGCTGCACGCACCGAAGTCGATCAGCAGCAGGCTGACATCGCCCGCGTCCACCGCGCCGCTGTGATCCAGATCGCCGGCGCACGGGATGGGCAGCGCATCCACGGTGAAGCGCTGCAGAACCTGCGGCTGCATCGCCGCCACGATGAACGGATTGGCAAGCAGGAACGACTCGTCGTACCAGGGCGTGCCCCAGGTGGTCACGGTGAGACGCTGCGTGACCTGATCCACCTCAAACTCCGTCCAGCCGAAGCTGTTGGTGGCCGTGGGACCGCCGACCAGCTGCTTGAACGGAATGCCCGAGCCCGCGAGACCGATCGGGTCGTAGCCGAAGGGCGTGATCTGCGCGTTCAGCAGGCCGGTGATGTACGCCTCCTGCTGCACGGCGGGCAGCGACAGGTAGTACGACAGCGGCAGCGTTCCGGGAAGGCCCAGCGCAGCCGCGAGACCCGCCACGGTGGGACCGAACGGAGCCGCGTAGGCACCCGAGCCGGTCGAGATTTCCCACGCGCCGCTCTGCACCTGCGAGCCACCCGGTCCACCCGGGAAGGTGAGGTTGTTCACCAGCGTGCCGTGGATGTCGGCCGAGATGAACACCACGTTCTGGATGCCCGCCTGCTTGATGAAGCCCAGCAGCATCGCGCGCTCGTAGGCGTAGCCCTCGTAGCGATCGGATGCGGCCAGCACACCCAGGTTCTGGATGGGCTCGGGCATCATCACGAACTTCCACGTGACGCCGCTTGCCTGCGCCTGTGCGAGGTCGCCCATCAGGCGGTTGAGTTGCGGAAGGCCAAGCATGGTGCGGCCGGGCGTGTAGGTGGCGCCGATGTAGGCCGCCCAGGTGGACGGATCCGCGGGGTTCGCATCGGGCAGCTCCTGATCGCGGTAGCTGCGGGCATCCACCGCGAAGAACTGCGCATCAAGACCGAAGCGGCGCGTGCGGTACAGGCTGGCGGTGCCATCGGTGCGCGCATCGCCGGTGCCTTGCCACACAGCCGGATCGATCGGATGGAACTCCTGGAAGGCCTGCACGCCGTTGCGGAACAGTTCGGTGCCGCTCAGGAAGCCGTTGCTCGACGCGCCGAAGCGCGCATCGGATCCGGCCGGAGCCGCACCCGCGAAGTCGTTGGTCACCTCGTGGTCATCGATCATCGCGAACACGCTGGTCGATGCGCGCAGGTCACGCAGCACGTTCAGGCCAAAGCGCTCCGTCAGCGTCTCGGCGTGCTTGGCTCGATACTCGGCCAGCGTGGTGGCCTGCGAGGCAGGCACGGCCGGCGAAGCCACATCGGCGTAGATCGTGTCGCCGAGCGCGTAGAACATGTCGAGGTCGCGAGACGCCACGTTGCGCAGCGCGGGCAGCGGCATCAGCTCGCCGCGCCAGTCGCCGGACACGCCCATGTGAAAGCCCGTGCGGCCAAGGTCACGGATGGTGCGGAAGGTTCCGACGGCCACGGCGCCCGACGCGTCGATCGCGCGGTACCAGTGCTGCGTGCCGGCGGCCAGCCCGGTGATGGAGGCCTTCACGGACTGCAGCGCATCCACCGCCGAGCAGTCTGCAGACGCGACGATGTCTCGGAAGTCGGCATCCGTGGCCACGTCAAAGCGCAGAGCGCCGGGCTCGTCCGAGCGGGTCCACAGCAGCACGGAATTCGTGGTGGTCTCGCCTGCAGCGACGCCGCTCGGAAGTCCGGCTAGCGTGGTGCACGAGAAAGCGGCGGATGCGACGATGGCTGAAACGCTGCGGAAAGACAGTTGAATCACGGGTACCTCCTGGAAGGTTCAGAGCGAGTCTTGGTGTGGACAGACCGAACGATGCAGGAGAAATAGCAGCGATCCGGGCACGCGCGATTCAGGAACGGAGAAGATCACGCGAAGGTGTGCGTGCGTGGCACATGCACCTTGCGGTTGGTGCGAGGGCGCTTCACGGAAGCCGCAAGATGACTGAACGCATCCTTCACCGATCGTTTGCCACGTGCACCTGGTGGGAGCGGCGGAAGACAGCGCCGTCGGAGCGATGCAGGGGTTTGAAAGCGAGGCCGCGAGCGATGGTCGTGCGCGCTAGGCCGCCTGCTGACTCGCCGGCGGCTGCTCCTCGATGTCCTCGATCGAAACGATCAGGTGCACATCGATGCGGCGGCACACATCGGGGCTGTCGCGAAGGAACACGGCCAACACGCGCCGGTTCGGGGACACCATGGCGAAGTCCGGATGAAACACCTCGACCGCACGCTGGTCTGCCAGGTGAAGCCGAAACGGCTTGAACGGCACGGCACGAAGGCTGTCGCGAATCTGGTCACCGGTCACGGGCATGGCTAGATTATGCCGCCTGCTGGCTCGCCGGCGGGTCTGGCAGCACGGTCAACGACACGATCAGCGGTAGGTTGACGAGTTCGTAGCCGCCAAGGCGAAGCGGGTTGACCACGATGATCCATCGCCCATCCGGTTGTATCGCGACGAACTCGGGGTGTGGCACCTCAAGCGTTCGGCTGTCCGCGAGGTGGATGCGGAACGGCTGGAACGGAGCGGCTCTCAGGACTTCCCGGATCTGGTTTGGTGTCACGCTCATGCCCTCCTGATTATGCCACGCAAACTATCGAGGGCAAGCGCGTGGTCATTCGCGTGTGGCGGAAATTCCGGCAAGTTCCGCGATTGCCGCGGTGACTGGGGCGCGCCGCTCACGCCGCCTGCGACGCAGACGGCTGATCGTCGATGGGCTCCAGCGACACGATCAGGCCCACGTCGATCAGTTGCCAGCTCTCGGGATTCTCGTGCGAGAACACCATCACGTGGCGCCGGTTCGGAAACAGCAGCGCGAAGTCAGGGTGCAGCACGTCGAAGGTGCGTTGATCGGCCAAGTTCAGCCGGAACGGGCGGAATGGCAACGTGCGTAGCGTCGCGCGAATCTGGTCACCGGTCACGGGCATGCCTCCATTATGTTCGCACGGTAGCGCGATGCAAACGAAGCTCCGGAGACTGAGGCCAAATTTCCTGCGGATCGCCGCAGGTCAGCGCCGCGGTGATCGCGCCGATCACGCAGCCTGCTGGCTGGCGGGCGGCTCAGGCAGCACGGTCATGGACACGATCAGCGGCAGGTTCACAACCTCGTAGCCGCCGAGCTCGTTCGGAGCCACCACCACGATCCATCGCCCGGCGGGTTGGATCGCCACGAACTCCGGATGCGGCACATCGAAGGTGCGCTGGTCG
>RFQW01000185.1 GCA_009924765.1 Planctomycetota bacterium
TCCGAGCCCACCAGCTGCAGCAGCACCAGGTCGGTGCCGTCGCCAACGCGGCGCTTGTCCAGCTTCACGATGCGGGTGTAACCACCGGCACGATCCGCGAACTTGGGCGCCACCTTGGTGAGCAGGTGCTCCACCAGACGCGGTGCCTTGCGCACTTCGCCGTAGCGGTTGAACTCGATCGACTCGGCCGCGGGCAGCTCCCAGAACTCGCTGCTCTTGCGAGCCTCGGGCACGTTGGGATCCGCGATCCAGGCGAACACCTTGCGATCGGGCAGACGCGCGGTCACCTGACGACGGCTCGCCAGCGTCTTCTGCTTGGCGGTGGTGATCAGCTTCTCAACGAAGGGCTGCACCATCTTGGCCTTGGCCATGGTGGTCTCGATCTGACCGTGCTCGAACAGACCGGCAGCAAGGTTGCGGATCATCGCGCGGCGATGGTCTTCCTTGATGCAGAGCTGCTTTCCACTGACTTTGTGTCGCATGACTGTCTCCTTGCCTCGGCGATCAGGCCGTGGCCTCTGCGGTGTTGGCCTCGAAGCCCTCGGGCAGGGTCATGGCCAGGCCAAGTCCCTGCTCCTCCAGGCGCGTCTTGACTTCCTTCAGGCTGGTGCGGCCGAAGGCGCGCAGTTCCAGAAGGTCGGTTTCGGTCTTGGTGACCAGCTCCCAGAGCCAGCGGATCTTGCCGCTCTCCAGGCAGTTGCTGCTGCGCACGGACAGGTCCAGCACCGACACGGGCTGGTTCAGGCGGCGAGACAACTCGGCCTCGCTGTCCTGGGCCTGCGCGATGCTGTCCGGCAGCAGCTCATCGCCCTCGCTGTCGTACAGCACGAAGGGATTGAGGTGCTTGCGCATGATCTTGGCGGCTTCCACCATGGCCATGTCCGGCGAGATGGTGCCGTTGGTCCAGATGTCGAGCACCAGCTTGTCGTAGTTGGTGCGCTGACCCACGCGGGTGTCCTCCACGCGGTAGCGCACGCGCAGCACGGGGCTGAACACGGCATCCACGGGAATCACGCCGATCTCCTGCTCGTCCATCTTGTTCCACTGCTCGCTGGCGGGCATGTAGCCACGGCCCTTCTGCACGGTGAACTCGATGGCGAATTCGCGCTTCTCGGTCAAGGTGGCGAGCACCTTCTCCGGGTTGTGAATCTGGATGCTGCTGTCGCACTCGATCAGATCGCCCGTGACTTCGCCCGGGCCCTCGGCCAGCAGGCGCAGGGTCTTGGGAGCGTCGTCCTGCATGCTCACCACGAGCTGCTTGATGTTCAGGATGATGTCGGTGACATCCTCCGTCACGCCGGGCAGGCTGGTGAACTCGTGGGTGACGCCGGCGATCTTCACGTTGGTGATCGACGCGCCTTCGAGGCTGCTGAGCAGGATGCGGCGAAGGCCGTTGCCGACCGTGGTGCCGAAACCGCGCTCGAACGGCTCCGCGATGAAGCGGCCGAAGGTGGGCGTGAGGGTGGACCGGTCGACGGTCACTCGCGATGGAAGTTCAAGTCCGCGCCAACGAACGTGCATGGTGAGTCTCCAGTGATCGGCAGTGTCCTGAACAAGGAATCCCGCAGACTTCTCGAGCTCGTCCGGCCCTGCCGAAATCGGCCGGACGGCTCTTCTGTGCCTGGGGAAAGTGACGAACCGTACAGGGTAGGCCCAGGGGGCCCACCCGCCAAATCAGACGCGACGCTTCTTGGGCATGCGGCAGCCGTTGTGTGGAATCGGGGTGTGATCCTCGATTGCCAGCACCTTCAGGCCGTTGTTCTGCAGGCCGGTGACGGCGCTCTCGCGACCCGGGCCGGGGCCCTTCACGCGCACCTCGACCTCGCGCATTCCAAGACGCTTCACCTTGCCCGCAACCTTCTCGGCGGCGCGGCTGGCGGCGAACGGAGTGCTCTTGCGAGCGCCCTTGAATCCCACGCTGCCGGCCGAGTCCCAGGCGAGGGTTTCGCCGTTGACATCGGTGACGGTGATCATGGTGTTGTTGAAGGACGCCGTGACGACCACGATGCCCTTCACGACGTTCTTGCGGACCTTCTTCTTGCTTGCCATGCGATGCTCCTTGGTTCAGGGCTGGATCAGCCCTTCACGCCCTTCTTGCCTGCGACGGTGCGCTTCTTGCCCTTGCGCGTGCGGGCGTTGGTGCGAGTGCGCTGGCCGCGGCACGGCAGGCCCTTGCGGTGACGCTCACCGCGATAGCTCTTGATGTCCTTGAGGCGCTGGATGTCCTGCTGCATCTGGCGGCGCAGGGCGCCTTCGACCACGATGCCGGCGTCGATCGCCTGCGCGATGCTGGCCAGCTCCTTGTCGTCGAGCGTGTTCGCGCGACGGTCGCCATCGACGCCGACCTGGGCCAGGATGTCCTTGGCCACCTTGGCGCCGATGCCGTGGATGTACTGCAGCGCGTAATAGATCTTCTTGCGCTCTGGAATGTCGATGCCTGCGAGACGTGGCATGGTTGCGTGCTCCTCTTGTTCAGCCCTGGCGCTGCTTCAGGCGCGGGTTCTTCTTGTTGATGACGAATCGCTTGCCCTTTCGGACAACGATCTGACAGTCGCGTGTACGTCGCTTGATGCTGCTTCGGACCTTCATGGGTGTTTCCTCGTTCAGTAGCGGTAGACGATGCGGCCCTTGGTCATGTCGTAGGGACTCAGCTCGATGGTGACCTTGTCGCCGGGCAGGATGCGGATGAAGAACTTCCGCATCTTGCCACTCACGTAGGCGAGGATCTCCTGGTTGTTCTGCAGGCGCACCTTGAACATGGCGTCCGGCAGAGCTTCGGTGACCTCGGCATCGAGGGTGATCTTGTCTTCCTTCGCCATTTAGCGGGGGCCCTCCGCAAGGCGAGTGAGCACGCGGGCACCAGACGAGGTGACCGCGATCGTGTGCTCGAAGTGTGCGCTGGCGAGGCCGCTGAGGGCCTCCACCGTCCAGCCATCGGCAGCCACGCGGGTGGCCACGCCGAGGGGATGTCCGTCCGCATCGCGCTGCACCGAGGCGCCGTCGACCATGGCGAGCATGGGCTCGATGGCCAGCGTCATGCCGGGCAGCAGCGTGAAATCACGACGCTGCAGCAGCGAGGTGCTGAGCGAGTTCGGGGCCTCGGGCCATTCGTGCAGCTGGCGACCGATGCCGTGGCCGATCAGTTCGGTGAGCAGGCCGTAACCACCTTCGAGCGCCATGCACTGCAGGCGCTCGGCGATCTGGCTCCAGCGGCGACCGGGTGCCACCATGCTCACGGCCTCGTCGAGCATGGCGCTGGCGCGCGCGATCATGGCCGCGTTCGCCGCACTCACCTGCCCCACCGCCACCGTCACGGCAGCGTCTGCGCACCAGCCGCGATGACGCACGCCGCAGTCGATCTTCACCACGTCGCCATCCTGCAGACGACGCTCGCCGGGAATGCCATGCACCACCTGCTCGTTCACGCTCACGCAGGTCGCGGCGGGGAACGGCTGGGCGTTGTCGGCAACCTGCAGGCCAAGGAACGCGGGCTCGCAGCGCGCTGCCGCGATCACGCCGGCAGCGGCGCCATCGATGGCACCGGTGGTGGAACCAGCAACGCAGGCCGCGCTCGCCGCACGCAGCGCAAGCGCCGCCACGCGACCGGCTTCGGCCATCAGTTCGATCTCCGCTTCGGTGCGGATGTCCGCCGTCGTTCGGCGCGGCGTGCTGGGCGAGCGACGCTCATCCGTCACGCGACCCGACAGGCGATCGGTGGCGTTGCCATCCAGGCGCACCCACCACGAACGCGCCACGGCATCGCCGCGCGGCTCGAGGGTGCTGGTCTGTGCGTTGACGAAACTCACGCGCGTGCACTCCGGATGCGCGGTCCGCTGGGATCGCCATTGCCCGACAGGAAGCCCGAGTAGTTGCGCATGAGCAGCTGTGCCTCGATGCGCTGCATCACGTCCAGTGCCACGCTGACAACGATCAGAAGACCGGTACCGCCGAGGAACTGGCTGACATTGAACGGAATGCCCAGCTGCTGCGTGACCAGCGTGGGAATGATGGCAATGACGGCCAGGAAGCCGGCGCCCACATAGGTGATGCGCTCCATGATCCGCTCCAGATACTCGCTGGTGAACGGACCCGGGCGAATGCCTGGAATCATGCTGCCATGGTCGCGCAGCTGCTTCGACATCTCGTCGGGGCTGAACTGCACGGTGGTCCAGAAGTAGCTGAAGAAGTAGATCAGCGTGATCTCGAGCACCACGTACGGATACGCGCCGGTCTGGAACGCCTCCGCGAGGAAGATGCCGATCTTGCCGAGCAGGCTGGCCTCACCACCCGACGCCTGCGTGCTCGAAGCCAGCCATCCGAAGAAGGCCGACGGGAACACCATGAAGCTGCTGGCGAAGATGATGGGCATCACGCCGGCGTGGTTCAGGCGCAGCGGCAGGTACAGCTTCTGGCCGCCGTACACGCGGCGACCCACGGTGTGCTTGGCCTGCTGGATCGGAATGCGGCGCTGGGCGACGGTGATGATGATGGCGCCGGCGGTGACCGCCAGGAAGCCACCGATCAGGAGCAGCAGGCCAACCAGGCCAACCTGACCTTC
>RFQW01000186.1 GCA_009924765.1 Planctomycetota bacterium
GAAGTCGGGCACGGCGATCAGCTGCAGTCGATCACCCATCACGTCGCGTACGGCGGGCACCTGCTCGAGCGCCGTCATGGACCAGATGCGGTCGATGCCGTACAGATCCATGGCCTCTCGCAGCAGCACCGAGGCCCTGGCGCCGTTCACGTGCGCATGTGCATCGATGATGCCGTGCGACAGACGCGCGAAGCGCCGCGCTTCCTGGCGATAGTCCATGTCGATCAGGTTCGACGGGTTGCGTGGCACGGCCGAATGGTAGATGGCGCTCAGCGCGCGCGTTTCTTCAGCGGACGCTTGGGGCCCGCCTTCTTGCCGAGCGCGCGCGAGACGGTGCGCACGACGGCAGGGGCCGTCTGCAGCTTGCCGGCATGGTGCACGCCGGCGACGTACATCTCGTGATCCGATTCGATGTCGAGATGACGGATCATCTCGCAATCCAGCCACCATGCGGCGCGCAGCGGCACGGGGCACATGGACGGCGTGCTCAGGTGCGGCAGTCCAAGGAAGGGATCGCGTCCATGGTCAGGCATCGCCTGGAACAGTCGATCGATCAACGGATCTCCGTCGCTCACGCGACACAGCGCGAAATTGCGCGAATCGCGAATGATTGGACTGAGCGCCTGGCCCTTCTCGATGGCCACCACGACCATGGGCGGATGCACGGCGCACTGCTGCACCCATCGCACCAGCGCGGCAGAGCGCATCTCGCCAAATCGGCTGGTGATCAGAAAGCGGCCGGATGGGATCGCTTCAAGCAGATCCACGACCTCGGATCGGTCGATCGCTGGCCAGTCTCGTCGGGAGGTCACGGAGTAAACGTATCCCAGATTTCGCGAAACGCGAGGCTAAGTATCTGTATTCAAACGAGTTAGCAAATATGGGACGCGGCACCATCGATTCCGGTGGGCCTAAAAATGGTTGATTGTGTGTGGATGAGACGAAATGTGGGGCGAAGTGTTGCAAAGTGGGGCGGAATGAATTAGAGTGCTCGCACAGGTGGCGATGCATGCTCTTCCTAGGCGAATTCGAACATGCCCTCGACGCGAAACAGCGACTGGCCGTGCCGTCGGAACTTCGCGCGTGCCTTCCGAGCGATGGCGAGGACGCGGTGTTCGTGGCGGCGCCGGGGCCGAACGGATTTCTCTGGCTGTGGCCGGAGGCGACGTTCGCCGAGCTGGCCAAGTCGCTTGGTGGGTCACTGGTGGGCGACGACTCGCTTCAGAACTTCGAGCGCCTGGTCTTCAGTCAGTCGGCACGGACGCCGCTGGACAAGGCCGGACGCATCCGCGTGCCCGACCGAATGCTTCAACGCTTCGGCCTGGCCGGCAACATCGTGATCCTCGGCGTTCGGGATCACCTGGAACTCTGCACGCCCGATCAGTGGAAGGGCGAGCGCGATCGACTGGAGCCAGCCACCACGGACGTGTGGCGCAAGGCTCGCGAAGCTCTGCGAAACCGGAACGCCGGTTGAGCTGACTTCGCAACTGACTTCCGACCTCACCGCAGGATTGGCGGTGGAGCCAGCAAGGGACTGCCCTCGGCCATGGAAGGCTGGCGGCAATCCGAAGGCGGACGGTTGGGCTCGAGGCCGGCCAGGGAAGGCCCCCCTCGAACCACCCGCACCGCGACAGACGCGCGGGCCATGGAAGGCTCGCTGAATCGGGTGACTGATCGCCAAGGATGGCGGCGGGCACTCTGGACGCCTTCGGGCGCCCATCCGTCGATGCCCTCGCAGCGGGACGCCGCTGCGAGGGCATTTCATTTTGGGCCGGGAAACACGGACAAAAGGGGGTTGGGCGGAGGCGGCTTCCGGTGTACCTTCATGGTCCGGACCCAAGGCGGGTCCACGACTCGGTTTGCACGGAATTGCGGAGGCTGGAGCACCGCGGCGAACCGATTCTGACAGGAGGTCCACCGATGCTCGTCATCACGCGCCGCGAAGGCGAAGAAGTCATCATCGGAGATCCGGCCGCACCGCTGGGCATCGTTCGCATCGCCTCCATCAAGGGCGATCGTGTGCGTCTGGCGTTCGAGTTCCCGCGCGAGATCCGGGTGGATCGCCGCGAGGTGTCGGAGCAGATCAACGCCGCCAACAAGGAAGCCAACCCCATCGCGGGTCAGATCCGTCCGGCGGCCGGCGGCGAGAACGCCTGAGCATCCTGGAAATCCGATCGCGTCGGGGTACTCGGGTTAGACTCGGCCGCATGGTTTCGAACGTGGCGTGTCTGCGTCGGCTGATGCTCGCGTGCGCGCTGTGCCTGTCCGCGTGCGGCGGCGGCGGAACCTATCGCGGCGACCCCATGCGTCCGCTCACCGATCCTGGCGCGCTGCCCACCGATCAGGAAGCGGCCATGCGCAAGCTGGACGCCGCACCTTCGCCCGAATACCTGAAGCAGCTGCAGCGCATCGTGTTCCAGCCCGGGTACACGCAGGACGTGCGGGTGATGGCCTTCGAGCGCCTGCAGAAGGGCGACGAGAAGACCTTGCAGGAACTGAAGAACGGCATCGCCATGAACCTGCCCAAGATGCAGGCGCTTTCGTGGCGTACATGGTTGAGCGAGCGCATCGCCAAGGAGGGCTGGAAGGATCTCACGCCCACGCTTGTGCGCGCGTGGAGCGCACCCATGCCCGGATGGGTGGAGAAGGACACGGATCGTCCGGAGCGCAAGGCGCTGGTGGTGCTGTACGGCGAGGATCATCTCACCGATGTGCTGGTGGAACTTGTCGCCAACGCCAATCCGGTGACCGAACGCAATCTGCGCCTGCGCTGCTGGGAGCTGCTGCAGAAGCAGGGACAGCGGCAGCGACTGGTCGCGCTGCTGGCCGACACGCAGGTGAAGCCCGACGACACGCTGCTGCGCGACCTTCGCACCTGTGCAGCGGAGTTGGGCGTTGTGCCCACCACGCGAGAGGAGATCCTGTGGCTGCAGGCACTGCTCACAACGGCCAATGCCGGCTTCTGGGCCGAGGCGAAGGCGGCGGTGGCGCAGCTGCCCGAGGCCACGCGCACCACGCTGGAGATTCGCGAGCTTCCAACCGCGGTTGCGTGCGCGCGACACAAGCCCGAGCTGCTGACGGCCAGCAACCAGGAGCTGTACGCCCGCGTGGAGGCGCGACGCAAGGCCAAGGGCAGTCGCATGGCCACGGCGTCGCTGGAGGGGTACGGCGGTGACTTCACCGAAACGCTGTACGCGCAGCGTGACAAGTTGCGCTGGGGCGATCTGGCGGCGATGACGTTGGCGATGGACCTGCTGGATGATCCGGTCGTGCGCAAGGCGATGTTCGACATGGGTGACCGCGACATCCAGGATCACACCACCGAGTACGGTGGCGTGCTCACGGTCAACCGCGACGGCAAGCCGCAGCTGATCGAGTGCAAGCCTCGCATCACCGGCAACGACACGCGCTTCGAGGCGCCACAGGCGATGTTCGATCAGGGCTACACCGCGCTGTTCCACTTCCACATGCATGCGCAGGGGTACAACGAGCGCTATGCGGGGCCGCACATCGGCGACTTCACCTACGCCGACAGCACCCGCGCCAACTGCCTGGTGTTCACCTTCCTGCGCAAGCGGGAGATGAACGTGGACTTCTACCGGCACGGTCCCACGGTGGTGGATCTGGGCAGCATCCTGCGCCCCGGCACGGAGGGATGACCGTGCGCGCGACCAAGATGCATGGTCTTGGCAACGACTACATCTATGTGGATGCGTTCGAGCAGCGCGTGGCCGATCCGGCGCGGTTGGCGCGTGCGGTGAGCGATCGCCACACGGGCGTGGGAAGCGATGGCCTGATCCTGATCGGGCCCGCCACCGAGCCTGGGGCGCACCTGCGCATGCGCATCTTCAACGCCGACGGCAGCGAGGCCCAGATGTGCGGCAACGGCATCCGATGCGTGGCGCGCTATGCGGTGGAGCGCGGCCTGAGCGCGGCGAATCCGTTGCAGGTGCAGACGGGGCGAGGCACCCTGTCGATCGCGTGGCGTGGTGGTGCGGCGTTCGAGGCCAGTGTGCAGATGGGTGCGCCGCGATTCGCCTGCCGGGAGGTGCCGGCGCACGTGCCCGGCGTTTCCGCGGCGGCGGAGGTGCTTGCATGGCCGTTGCCCGAGACGTTCTGGCAGGGGTGCGAAGGCTCGCGCGAGTGGATGCATGCGTGCGGTCTTGAAGGCACGCTGTCGCTCGCGAGCATGGGCAACCCGCATGCGGTGCTGTGGTGTCGCGATGTTGCCGCGGTGCCACTCGAGCGAGTGGGCCCGTTCATCGAACGCCATGCGTGGTTTCCGGAGCGCATCAATGCGCACTTCGCTTCGGTGGAAGCGCCCGGCACGATCCGCATGCGGACGTGGGAGCGCGGCAGCGGCATCACGCTGGCATGCGGCACCGGCGCGAGTGCGGTGGGTGCCGCGGCACTGCGAGAAGGTCGCGTGCGCGGGCCGATGCAGGTGCACTTGCCTGGCGGCGCGCTGCGCATCGAGTGGGGCGGTGGTGATGCGTCGGTGGTGATGGCCGGACCGGCCACCTTCGTGGCGGACCTTGAACTTGCCGCGCA
>RFQW01000187.1 GCA_009924765.1 Planctomycetota bacterium
CCGACTGCAACGGCAACGGCCTGCCGGATGTCTGCGATGTGGCAAGCGGCACCAGCGTGGATCTGAACGGCGATGGCCGTCCGGATGAATGCGAGCCGGACTGCAACCGCAACAACAAGCCGGACAGCTGGGAAGTGGCGACGGGCCAGGCGGCAGACTGCAACGGTAATGGCATTCCCGACGAGTGCGATATCGCGTCGGGTGTCGCCCGCGACTGCGACGCCAACGGTGTGCCGGACAACTGCGACATCGCTGCCGGAGCGCTGGATGAGGATCGCGACGGTCGGCCGGACCGCTGCCAGATCGCCTACGGAGACTTCGATCTCGATGGCGAAGTGACGATGGCCGACGTCGGGTACTTGCTGCTGGTGTTCGGCGACGTCAACTCACCCTTCGGCGACCTGGATGGTGATGGCATCGTCACGACCGCGGATGTGTCGCTGCTGCTGATGAACTACGGCCCCGTGCCGTTCTGACACGCAGCCCACGACTTGGCACCCAGCCCCCGGCCCAGCGCCGGGGGCTTTCCTTTGCGCGTTCGGAATGCCGAAATTGTTGAGCCGTTTTGGCAGGTTCCACATGCCGCATGACGTCAAGACGCTAAAGTGGCCTCATGTCCGCCGCCCGTCGATCCACCATCTACTTCCTGCCGGAGATCTATCGCGCTCTTCGCCTGAAGGCCGCCACCACGGATCAGCCGGTGTCCACCATCGTCAACGACGCGCTGCGTCGCGCCTTTGCCGAGGATGTGCAGGATCTTGCCGCCGCTCGCGCCCGCCGCCGCGAGAGGGCCGTGTCGTTCGAATCCGTCGTGAGGGGGATGAAGCGGCGTGGCAAGTTATGAGTTGCTGAGCGGACATTGCCCGCAGCTGTCACGCGTCGAGCGACATCCGCCATTCGCCACCCCGCTACGATCGCCCCCATGTCCGACCCCATCGTGGGCATCGATCTTGGCACCACCCACTCGCTGGTGGCCATCTGCACCGAGGCCGGGCCTCGCGTGCTGGCCGACGCAGAGGGGCGCGCGCTGCTGCCAAGTGTGGTGCGCATGGTGGCCGGCGCCGCGCCCGTGGTGGGCCACGCCGCGCGCGACCACGCGGTCGAGTTCCCCCTCGAAACAATCGCCAGCAGCAAGCGCTTCATGGGGCGCAGCCACGCCGAAAGCCTTGCCATCGCCGAGGGCTTTGGCGGCCAGCTGGTGGAGGGCCCGCGCGGCATCCGCACCGTCACCCCGCAGGAAGTGGCCGCGCTGGTGCTGGCGCAACTGAAAGCCACAGCCGAAGCCGCCCTCGGCCACCCCGTGCGCCGCGCGGTGATCACCGTGCCCGCCTACTTTGACGACGCGCAGCGTCAGGCCACGCGCGACGCCGCGCGCCTGGCGGGCCTGCTGGCCGAGCGCATCGTGAACGAGCCCACGGCCGCCGCGCTGGCCTACGGCCTGAACCGCGCGCGCAAGCCCGAAACGGTGGCCGTGTACGACTTTGGTGGCGGCACCTTCGATGTCTCCATCCTGCGCATCGAGCCCGACGAGGTGCACGCCGCCAGCGACCTGTTTCAGGTGCTGGCCACCAACGGCGACACGCGCCTGGGCGGTGACGACATCGACCGCATGGTGATGGAGTGGCTGCTGGCGCAGGCCGCGGCCGCCTTCGGCCCACTCACACCCTCGCCCGGCGTGCTGCAGGCGCTGCGAACCTTCGCCGAGCGCGCCAAGATCGCGCTGAGCGATCGCGACGCCGCGCCCATCGAGATCGACCTGGGCAGCGGCCGCACGCTTCGATGCACACTCACGCGCGCCGCACTGGAAGCCATGGCCGCGCCGCTGATCGAGCGCACGCTGGCCAAGTTCCGCGCCGCGCTGGCCGACGCCAGCAACCCCACGCTTGACCGCGTGGTGATGGTGGGTGGCAGCACGCGCATGCCCGCCGTGCGCGCCGCCGTGGCCGCGCTGACGGGCCTTGCGCCCTACACCGCGCTGGACCCCGATCAGGTGGTGGCGCTGGGCGCCGCGGTGCAGGCGCACATTCTGATGGGTGGTCGCCGCGACCTGCTGCTTGACGTGATTCCGCTCAGCCTTGGCATGGAAACCCGCGGCGGCGCGGTGGCCAAGCTGATCATGAAGAACGCCAGCATTCCCACCCGCGCCACCGAAACCTTCACCACCGCGGTGGACAACCAGACCGGCATCGTGATCCATGTGCTGCAGGGCGAGCGCGAGATGGTGGCCGACTGCCGCAGCATTGGCCGCTTCGAGCTGAAGGGCCTGCCGCCCATGCCCGCGGGCATTCCGCAGCTGCAGGTGGAGTTCGCCGTGGACGCCAACGGCGTGCTGACGGTCAGCGCCGCCGAGCGCCGCAGTGGCAAGCGCGCCAGCCTGCAGGTGGTGCCCACCCACGGCCTCACCACCGCCGAGGTGGACCGCCTGGAGCAGGAGGCCTTCGCCCACGCCCGCGAGGACATGCACCTGCACCGGGTGGTGGACCTGGCCGTGAACGCCCGACTGGACCTGAAGTGGATCGGCGAGGCGCTGGAGCGCACCCGCGCCGCGCTGGAGGCGGGCTACCTGGAGCAGCTCGACGCCAGCATGATGCGCCTGAAGGGCTTCTGCGAGGCGGCCGAGCGCAATCCCGCCGCCACCGACGCCGACGCCTTTCATAAGGCGAAGGAAGCCCTGGATCAGCTGAGCATGCGCCTGCACGAGACCAGCATCGCGAGCAGCCTGAAGAGCATGTCAACGCCAGGTGGGGCCGGCGACGCGCCGACGACTGGCTGAGTGGCTGGCAGTGGGGCGGTGGTGGGGCTTGCCCGCGCCGCGCACGAGCGCTCGCGCGCCGACAGAAACTTTGTCAGTTGTGAAAAAAATGCTCGCATCAATCCGCGATGGGCGTATATTTGTTCCTTCACCAATTGGCACCACGCGCATTCGCGCAGCCAGGAGCACAGCCGAGTTGACACAACACACCATTCCGCCCGTCACCCACACGCCTTCCATTCCACCTGCACCCGCGCGCTCGCGGGCTGGCGTGACCGGGCTCGAGCCGGGCTGGACCGTTGAGGACTCGGTCGATCTGTACAACATCCGTCTGTGGGGCAAGGGCTTCTTCGACGCCAACGCCAAGGGCAACGTGGTGGTGCGCCCAGGCAAGGTGCCCGGCACCGAGATCGACCTGATGGAAGTGGTGGAGGGCCTGCGTGAGCGCGGCCTGTGCACCCCCGTGCTGGTGCACTTCAGCGACCTGCTGCAGCGTCGCCTGCTCGACATGCACGAGGCGTTCAACACCGCCATCAAGGAGAACAACTACAAGGGCGAGTACGTCGGCGTGTTCCCCGTGAAGGTGAACCAGCAGCGCCGCGTGGTGGAGGAGATCCGCCAGTACGGTTCGCCGCTGGGCTTCGGCCTGGAGGTGGGCAGCAAGCCCGAGCTGCTGGCGGTGCTGGGCATGACCAGCGACACGCCCGAGCGCCTGATCATCTGCAACGGCTTCAAGGAAGCCCGCTACATCGAGTTCACCACGCTGGCCGCCAAGCTGGGCCGCACCATCATTCCGGTGATCGAGAACCTGACCGAACTCAAGCTGATCGTGGAGCTGGGCGAGAAGTTCCAGATCCGTCCGCGCATCGGCGTGCGCGTGAATCTCAGCACGCCGGGTGCGGGTCGTTGGCGCCATTCAAGCGGCGCCAAGGCCAAGTTCGGCCTCAGCTACAGCGAAGTGCTGGAGGTGCTCGAATACCTGCGCGCCCGCGGCATGGAAGATTGCCTGCAGCTGCTGCATTGCCACATGGGCAGCCAGATCCACGACGTGCGTCAGGTGAACCAGGGCGTGAACGAGCTGGCGCGCATCTACGTGCAGCTGGTCAAGCTCGGCGCCGGCATGAAGTACCTGGACGTGGGCGGTGGTCTGGGCATCGACTACGACGGCAGTCAGACCAGCTTCGAGTTCAGCACCAACTACACGCTTGCCGAATACGCCGCCACGGTGGTGTACCGCACCATGAGCGTGTGCGACGAGGAAGGCGTGGCGCACCCGACCATCGTGACCGAGAGCGGTCGCGCCATGGTGGCGCAGCAGAGCGTGCTCATCTTCGACGCCATCGGCGCCAACCGCCCCGATCGCGGCGCGGTGCCCACGCAGCTGCCCGCGCTGAAGGCCGGCGAGGAAGAACTGCCGCGTCCGCTGGTGGAGCTGTTCGACACCTTCAAGAGCATCACCGAGCGTCGCCTGATCGAGCAGTACCACGACGCCTGCGAGGCCCGCGACGAGGCGGGGCGCCTGTTCAGCCTGGGCTACCTCAGCCTGGAGCACCGCGCGCTGTGCGACAACCTGTTCTGGGCCACCTGCGCCCGCATCCGCGACAAGTGCCGCGAGGTGGACGAGGTGCCGGAAGAGCTGGACGACCTGGAGAGCCTGCTCAGCGACACCTACTTCTGCAACCTGAGCATCTTCCAGAGCCTGCCCGACATCTGGGCCATTCACCAGCTGTTCCCCATCGTGCCCATTCATCGTCTGGGCGAGAAGCCC
>RFQW01000188.1 GCA_009924765.1 Planctomycetota bacterium
GTGCAATCGCTCCCCCCTCCGGAGGCCCTCCATGAAGACCCAGAAATTCGCAATCACCGGACTGATCGCTTCCACGCTTGCAGCGGCGGCAGACGCGTTCAAACGCGCCCCTCGCACGATGCCGATGTGGATGGTGGCTGCAATCGCCATCGCGATCGGTGCAGGCCGCCACGCACGCGCCGACATGGATGTGGTGTCGTGGGGTACGCAAACATGCGATCAAGGTGATCTTCGGGAGTCATACACGCAGGTCGCAGCGGGCCTCCGGCACACCGTGGCCCTCACGAGCGATGGAACACTCGTCGCCTGGGGCTACAACGCCTACGGGCAGTGCAACGTGCCATCAGGACTCGCCGGCGTCAGCCAGGTTGCGGCGGGCTACTTGCACACCGTGGCTCTGAAGAACGACGGAACGGTGGTCGTGTGGGGCCGAAACACCTACGGCCAGTGCAACGTGCCACCAGGACTCACTGGCGTCACGCTGGTCGCGGCGGGCCAATACCACACCGTGGCTCTCAAGAGCGACGGAACCCTCGTCGCCTGGGGCTGGAACGAGTACGGCCAGTGCGACGTGCCATCAGGACTCACCGGCGTCACGCAGGTCGCAGCGGGCTACTACCACACCGTGGCACTCAAGAACGACGGGACCCTCGTCACCTGGGGCGACAACGGCTCCGGCCAGTGCGACGTGCCATCAGGCCTCACCGGCGTCACACAGGTTGCGGCAGGCTATGCGCACACGGTGGCTCTCAAGAACGACGGAACCGTGGTCGCGTGGGGCCGAAACACCTACGGCGAGTGCGACGTGCCATCAGGACTCACCGGAGTCACGCAGGTCGCGGCGGGCTCACACACCGTGGCTCTCAAGAACGACGGAACCCTCGTCGCCTGGGGCGACAACCGCTACGGCCAGTGCAACGTGCCATCAGGACTCACCGGCGTCACACAGGTCGCGGCGGGCTACGAACACACACTGGTTCTCAAGAACGATGGAACATTCACTGCCTGGGGCGACAACTACTCCGGCCAGTGCAACGTGCCATCAGGGCTCACCGGCGTCACGCAGGTCGCGGGGGGTTACGAACACACCGTGGCTCTCAACAACGACGGAACGGTGGTCGCGTGGGGCCGAGACAGCTACGGGCAGTGCGACGTTCCATCAGGACTCACCGGCGTCACGCAGGTCGCGGCGGGTCGCTACCACACCGTGGCTCTCAAGAACGACGGGGCCATCGTCGCCTGGGGCGACAACTCCTACGGGCAGTGCAACGTGCCATCAGGGCTCACTGGCGTCACGCAGGTCGCAGTGGGCTACTCCCACACCGTGGCCCTCAAGAACGACGGAACCCTCGCCGCTTGGGGCGACAACTTCTACGGCCAGTGCAACGTGCCCTCAGGACTCACCGGCGTCACGCAGGTCGCGGCGGGATACGGGCACACCGTGGCGCTCAAGAACGACGGAACGGTGGTCGCGTGGGGCCGAAACTACAACGGAGAATGCAACGTGCCCTCAGGACTCACCGGCGTCACACAGGTCGCGGCGGGATCCGAACACACCGTGGCCCTCATCACCTTCGCCGACTGCAACGCCAACGGCCAGCGCGACACCTACGAGATCATGCTCGGCGCCGCCGACATCAACCTCAACGGTGTCCCCGATGCCTGCGAGATGAGCTCTGGCGACCTCGACCTGAACGGTGTCGTCGACTTCGGCGACGTGGCGCTGATCACGCTCGACTTCGGCCCCTGCTCCGACTGCCCAAGCGACCTCGACGGCAGCGGCGTGGTGGACTTTGGCGATGTGGCGCTGGCGCTGCTCAGCTTCGGCCCGACCGGCTGAGCGCAACCGGACACTGTTGAGTCGCAAGGAACTGGCCTGCCCGGAGGCCGTCGAATCCGTGCGTCCATCGCCCTCGGCGCCCAGCCCATCGAGCAAAATGCACAAACTTCTCAATTTTCAGGCAGCACCGTTTCGTAACGGGTCGAATTTGAAAGTGTCGTTCGAGGTGTGCAATCGCTCCCCTTCCGGAGGCCCTCCATGAAGACCCAGAAATTCGCAATCGCCGGACTGATCGCTTCCGCGCTCGCAGCGGCGGCAGACGCGTTCAAACGCTCCCCGCGCACGAAGCCGATGTGGATGGTGGCGGCAATCGCCATCGCCCTCGGGGCAGGCCGCGCGGCGCACGCGGAGGCGGATGTGGTGTCGTGGGGTGACCAGAAAGGCGACGCGGGCGACCTGCGAGAGCGTTACGTGCAGGTGTCGGCCCGCAGCTCCCGCACCGTGGCTCTCAAGAGTGATGGCACCCTGATCGCCTGGGGATTCAACGATTCCCGTCAGAGCATGGTGCCCTCGGGCCTCATCGGCGTCAGGCAGGTCGCGGTGGGCACCGCGCACACCGCAGCGCTCATGCACGACGGAACCGTCTTCGCATGGGGCAGCAACTCCTACGGAAACTGCAACGTGCCATCAGGCCTGACAGGCGTCACGCAGGTCGCGGCGGGCACCGCCCACACCGTGGCGCTGAAGAACGATGGAACCGTCGTCGCGTGGGGCAACAACTTCAACGGTGAGTGCAACGTGCCCACGGGGCTCGTCGGCGTCACGAAGGTCACGGCCGGCAGCGCACATACGGTGGCACTCAAGAACGACGGAACACTGGCCGCGTGGGGCTTCAACAACTACCGGCAGTGCAACGTGCCCACGGGCCTGACCAGCGTCATGCAGGTCGCGGCGGGCGCCGCCCACACCGTCGCCCTGAAGACCGACGGAACCATTGTCGCGTGGGGCAACAACCAATACGGCCAGTGCACCGTGCCATCAGGACTCACCGGCGTCACGCAGATCGCGGCGGGCGATTACCACACCGTGGCGCTCAAAGATGACGGAACCGTGGTTGGCTGGGGCTCCAACGGCTCCGGCGAGTGCAACGCTCCCGCGGGTCTGACCGGGGTCAAGCAGATCACGGCCGGCGGCTCCCACACCGTTGCGCTGAAGAACGATGGAACCGTCGTCGCGTGGGGCGGCAACACCTACGGCCAGTGCAACGTGCTCCCGGGCCTGACCGGTATCGCGCAGTTCGCGGCAGGCGATTACCACACGGTGGCACGCAAGAACGATGGAACCGTCGTCGCGTGGGGCCACAACCTCTCCGGTCAGTGCAACGTGCCCGCAGGCCTGACCGGCGTCACGCAGGTCGCGGCGGGCCCATACGTCACCGCTGCGCTTCGCGACAACGGCACCATCCTCGTATGGGGCAAGAACGACTCTGGCCAGTGCAACGTGCCCTCGGGCCTCGCCAGTGTCATGCAGGTCGCTGCGGGCGCGTACCACACCGTGGTGGTCACGAACGATGGAACCGTGGTCGCGTGGGGCGGCAACTCGCAGGGCCAGTGCAACGTGCCCTCCGGCCTGACCGATGTCATGCAGGTCGCCGCAGGCGAGTACCACACCGTGGCGGCAAAGAAAGACGGAACCGCCGTCGCGTGGGGCGGCAACTCGCAGGGCCAATGCAACGTGCCCTCCGGCCTCGCCAGCGTCATGCAGCTCGCGGCGGGCGCGTACCACACCGTGGCGGTCAAGAACGATGAAACCGCGGTCACGTGGGGCGCCAATGCCTACGGTCAGTGCAACGTGCCATCAGGCCTCACTGGCGTCACGCAGGTCGCGGCGGGCGATTACCACTCCGTGGCGCTCAAGAGCGATGGAACCGTGGTCGCGTGGGGCGCCAATTGGGCCGGCCAGTCTGACACGCCCGCAGGCCTCACAGGCGTCACCCAGATCGCGGCTGGCAACGTTCACACCATCGCCCTGGCCACCTTCGCCGACTGCAACGGCAACGGCCAGCGCGACAGCTTCGAGATCATGCACGGCGCTCCCGACATCAATCTCAATGGTGTCCCCGACGCCTGCGAGATGAGCCCTGGCGACCTCGACCTGAACAACGTGATCGACTTCGGCGACGTGGCGCTGATCATGCTCGACTTCGGCCCCTGCTCCGACTGCCTCAGCGACCTCGACGGCAGCGGCGTGGTGGACTTCGGCGACGTGGCGCTGGCGCTGCTCAACTTCGGGCCGACGGGCTGAGCGCGATGTCGGCGGTGAATCGGCGGTAAGCAGCGCGCGATCATCCCCCGCAGCCCAATCCACACCGTTAAAAACCGAAAAAGTCCGGGCCACATGCAGCCACGCTTCGCCACGCGTCGGATAAGAGTTTGTTGCTCGAGGCGTGCAATCGCTCCCCCCTCCGGAGGCCCTCCATGAAGACCCAGAAATTCGCAATCGCCGGACTGATCGCTTCTACGCTCGCTTTCGCGCCGGGCGCGCACGCCGACGCGCCGCCGCAGCAGCAGCTGGTCGGCTGGGGCTACCAGGAATTCGACCACTCCCAGATGCGTGGGCTCGCCTCGATCGCCGCTGGCGGAGGGGCAACCATGGGCATTCGCACGGACGGCACGGTGGTGGGCTGGGGGTTCCTGTACGCCTTCGGCTCCGAAAGGGGTTATGTCGCCA
>RFQW01000189.1 GCA_009924765.1 Planctomycetota bacterium
CTGTACAACCGCGTGCATGTGGCGCTCGACACCACGCCCTGCAACGGCGTCACCACCACCTGCGAGGCCCTGTGGATGGGCGTGCCGGTGGTCGCCGCGCTCGGCGATCGACACACCGACCGACTCGCCGCCAGCCTGCTGCGTGCGGCGGGCCACCCCGAGCTGGTGGCGCTCGATGCCGACGGCTTCGTGCGCATCGCGGTCGATCTGGCGCGTGACCGCGCGCGCCTGACCACCCTTCGCCACACGCTGCGCAGCGACCTGGCTGCCTCGTCGCTGCTCGATGCACCCGGCTACGCGGCGCGATTCCACGCGGCCCTGCGCGACTGCTGGAACCAGTCGCGCGGCGCGATGAACGCCTGAACGCGGCCACAACCGCTCGGCACCTATACTCGCGCCCCACATGCGACTCCCCGGCACGCTGCTCGCCTCGCTGATCGCGCTCATCCTGTGCGCGTGGTCGCCGCTTCCGCAGGCACCTGCCACCGCGCCGGCCGCGACCACCAGCGAGCACTCGGCCCCCGCGCCGGCCATGCCCAGGTGGATCGAGGAAGGCATCGATCGCTACGGCGCCGTGGCCATCTTCGCGGCCTTCGTGGTGAGCGGCGTGGGCCTGCACCTGAGCGAGGACCTGATCCTGATCCCGGCGGGCTGGCTGGCGGCCAACGACTGGCGCATGTTCGGCGAGTTCGCGCTCGCGGCGTATCTGGGCATCGTGCTCGGTGATGCGGGCTGGTTCTGGATGTGCCGCACCTTCGGCACCCGCGTGATGCACACCAAGTTCTTCAAGCGGCTCTTCCATCCGCGGCGTCTGCTCGAGATCAAGTGGCAGATCGACCAGCGAGGCGCCTGGGTGCTGCTTGCGGCGCGCTTCATTCCCGGCACCCGCACACCCGTGATCACCATGTGCGGCGTGCTGCACATGGCCTGGTGGAAGCTGCTGCTGGTGGAAGGCACCTGCGTGCTCGTGACCGCCCCGCTGCAGATGATGATCGGCTGGCTGGCCTTCCATGCAGCGGCCAAGGCGGGCGTGACGAGCATGTTCCACCAGATCATGGTGGCCGTGGCCGTGACGCTGGCCGTGGTGATCGGTCTGTGGATCGTGCACAAGTGGCTGGACAGCCGGAAGTCGAAGAAGCGCCCCAAGCGCGCCAGCGTGCAGTGGCTGCGCGTGTTCGGCACCTCGCGCCCACACGCTGCCGGAGCGGCGCGCCTTGGCTGACTCGATCCACGACCGCGCCATGCGCGAGGTCGCGGCCGGCCGCGTGGACGCCGCACTGGCCGCCGTGCGTCTGCACCTGAAGATCCGACCGAAGGACATCGAGGCGATGGCGCTGCTTGGCGAACTGCTTTCCACGGCGGGTCAATTCGACCTGGCGGTGCAGCAATTCTCCCGGCTCCTGGCGATGCAGCCGGATTCCGGGATGCATCGCTACAACCTCGCCAACGCCCTCATCGATGCGCGTCGCGTGAAGGAAGGCATCGTTGAACTCGAGCGTCTGCGCGCGTCCGAGCCCGACAACATCGGACCCCATCTCGCGCTCGCGGTGGCCTACGTGGAGGTGGATGCCACGGACAAGGCGATCGAGGCCGGTCGCCGTGCCATGCAGCTCGATCCAACGCTGGCCGCCGCCGCCGGCAACCTGAGCTACGCCTACACCCGCGCCGGCATGACCGAGGAGGCCTACCAGGCGGCGAAGGTGGGCGTGGACGCGAATCCGAACGAACCCAAGCTGCGCTCCATGATGCTGCTGGCGATGAACTACACCGACGCGACCCCGGAGGCCATCGCGCAGGCCCACCGCGAATATGCGCGCGTGGTGGGTCCGCCGGTGCGCCCCGCCAGGACCGATCCCGACCCAGAGCGCCCGATCCGCGTCGGGCTGCTCTCGGGCGACATGCGCGACCACTCGGTCTCCTTCTTCGTGGAACCCTTCCTGCGTCACGCCGATCCACGCGTGTCGTTCGAGATCTTCTCCAACAGCGCACCACAGGCGCTCGACGCCACCAGCAAGAGGCTGCGCGGCCACGCGGCCGCCTGGCATGACTGTGGCCACATGCCGCACAACGCCATCGACGCGTTCATCCGCAGCCGCAACATCGACGTGCTGCTCGAGCTTGGCGGCCACTCGGGGGAACCGCGGCTGCTGGCGCTCATCGAGAAGCCGGCGCCCGTCGTCATCTCGGCCATCGGCTACCCCAACACCACCGGCGTGCCGGCCATCGAATGGCGATTGGTCGACGCGATCACCGACCCCGTCGGAAGCGAGCGCTTCTGCACCGAGCAGCTGCTGCGCATCGATCCCTGCTTCCTGTGCTACACGGCCCCCACCAACGCGCCCGAACCCGCCATGCCCGACGCGTCGCAGCCGATCACCTTCGGCAGCTTCAACAACGCCACCAAGATCGGCGCGCGATCGGTGGAGCTGTGGGCGCGCGTGCTGCAGGCGGTGCCCGGCTCGCGCCTGCTCATGAAGGCGCAGTCGCTCACCGATTCCACCGGTCGCAAGGTGATCCTGGAGCGCTTCGCGGCTGCGGGCATCGCGCCCGATCGTCTGGAGCTTGTCGCCTACACCAAGACCCGCGACGAGCACCTGCGTCTGTACAACCGCGTGCATGTGGCGCTGGACACGGTGCCCTACAACGGCACCACCACCACCTGCGAGGCGCTGTGGATGGGCGTGCCCGTGGTCACCACGCTTGGCGATCGCCACGCCGCGCGCGTGTCCGCCAGCCTGCTGCACGCGGCCGGGCATCCCGAGCTGGTGGCAAGCGACGCGGATGCATTCGTGCGCATCGCGGCTTCGCTGGCACAGGACCGCCCACGACTGGATGCGCTGCGCACCTCGCTGCGCGCCCACATGGCTGCCTCACCACTGATGGACGCGCCGGGCTATGCGGCACGTTTCCACGCCGCCGTGCGTGCGTGCTGGCAGACCTGGTGCAGCCAGCAGAAGCGCGCCTGACGCGAAGCAGCCGCGGTGGCGGATGCCGTCGGAAGCAACAGATCCAAAAGCGAGAAAGCCGAAGGCGCCTGCCTTCGGCTTTCAAGTGACGGAGTCGGGGTGACAGGATTTGAACCTGCGGCCTCTTGGTCCCGAACCAAGCGCTCTACCAAGCTGAGCTACACCCCGCAGCCAGCCGCGCCCGAAGGGCGAGGGGAAGAGTCTACTCGCATCCCGCATTCGCCGTTGGTGCGCGTTTCCAAGGCCCCGAAACGCTTCGGGTACCTTTCCCGACCGATGCTCCCCGTCGCATCCATCGCGATTCTGCTTGCCTCGGCGCTGGCTTCGGCACTCGACGGCGACAAGCCCGCGACCGGCTCGGTGGCGACACTGATCGGCAGCACCTCGATCCCCTCGAGCACCATGGACCACAGCGGTCTAACGGGAGAAGTGCATCCCGGCTTCCCCCACGCTCGCGTCGGCAGCATCGGTTCGGGGCTCGACTGCGTGGACACCTTTCCTGGTGGCGCCCATCTGCTCGCCGTGAACGACCGCGGGCCCGCCGACGGTGCCGCACCCTTCCACTGCCGGTTCCAGCGCCTGACGCTGCGCGTGGATCCGGCCGCGAGCGACACGGTGAGCGTTGCGCTGGATGCGACCGAGATGCTGAAGCGCCCCGATGGCAAGCCCTTCGTCGGCATCTCGTCGGAACTCGGCACCTTCAAGGACGCGAGCGGTGAGACGGTGTCCAACCGCCTCGACCCCGAGGCCATCCGCCGACTGCCGTCCGGCAACGTGCTCATCTCCGAGGAGTACATGCCGGGCGTGATCGAATTCGATCCGCATGGCGCCTTCGTGCGCGCGTGGCCCGTGCCGCAGGCCTTTCGCTGCCAGCACCCGGGCCCCGATGAGCTCGCGGAGCTGCCGCCCGCCAACACCTCGGGTCGCCAGCCGAACAAGGGCTTCGAAGGCATGGCCATCACGCCCTCGGGCGTGGTGTGGACGCTGCTGCAGAGTCCGCTGCTGCAGGATGGCGCGCTGGACGCCAAGGGCAAGCGCGTGGGCCGCAACATCCGCATGCTGTGTCTGGGCACCAAGCCCGGCGCCTCGGCCATGCGACAGCTGGTGTACCCGCTGGAAAGCCCTGCCAACGGCATATGCGAGCTGCTGGCGCTCGACGAGCAGCGCTTTCTCACCATCGAGCGCGACGGCCCCGCCGCCAAGTTCCGCCGCATCTACCTGATCGATGCATCGCAGGCCACCGACGTGTCGAGCGTGGCGGCGCTGCCACCGGATGCGCTGCCGGAGGGCACCAAGCCCGTGTCGAAGCGCATGTTGGTCGACCTCGCCGATCCCTCGACCGGGATCATGCGCATGCCGGAGAAGATCGAGGGCCTGTGCATCGGTCCGACACTGCCCGACGGCCGCCACACGCTCGTGGTGGCCAGCGACAATGACATGAAGGCAGACGAACCCACCCAATTCTGGGTGTTTGGCCTGCCGGAATGGGCCTCGCCCAAAGGATGATCAATGCCCACCAAGAGCTACGCAGCACAGTCCG
>RFQW01000190.1 GCA_009924765.1 Planctomycetota bacterium
CAGAACCGGCTGAAGTACTGGAAGGCGATCGCGATCACTCGGCGTGGCGCAACGATCACCGAGGCTGAGCGCAGCGAAGCGGACAACCTGCTGCGCGAGGTGGTTGCGACGGATCCCTCGTTCGATGCGGCATGGCTCGACCTGATGCAGTCTCAGTTGGACGGCGCGAATAAGTTGCGTTCGGACAATCGTGAGGCAGACGCGCGAAAGCGCTACGCGGAATTGGACGAGACGATCGCCGCCGCGCGGAAGGCTGTGCCGCAGGGTCTGTCGTGGCGTCTCGCGAGCGTGGAGCGCCTGAATGAGAAGTTGGATCGCAGCGAGACGGACGTGAGCGCCGAAGCGCTCGAGACGGCGCGACGGGGCCTTGCGGAGATCGCGCCGTCAGTGGTGAACAGTCGCGAGCAGACCTTCCTGATCGCCAACCAGTTGCTGAATGCCCGCAACAATGACTGGCTGCGTCGCGTGCTGGAATTGCTCAAGGCGCGCATCGCGAAGGATCCCAATGACATGATCGCTCGGCGTGTGTACATGCAGGCGGCGACCATGATCGACCCTGCGTCGGCGAAGGCCATGGCCGAGGAAACGCAGCAGATCCCGAATCTGCCCGTGTCGCTTGAAGCGCTGGTGCAGGAGGAGACGCGAGTCTCCGCGATCGTCTCGCTGTTCAATGCGCAGTTCGAGGAGTGGCGCGCCGCGAAGGATCAGGCAGCCAAGGCCGCCCTGCTGCCACGGTTGCAGCTGGTCCGCGATAACGCCGTCAAGATGCTTCAGCCGATCGGCGAGCGCGGCACGGCCCAGCTGATCGAGGCGAAGACAGCGATCGCGGAGGGCCGGATGGCGGATGCGGTCGCCACGCTCGATTCGCTCATCAAGGGCCAATCGAGCCCGCCGCCAGACGCGTACCTGTACGCCGCCTTCGCCAACCTCTTCCGCAAGGAGACCGGCACGGCAATGCGGATTGCGACCGAAGGTCTCGAGCGCTACCCGGTCTACACGCCACTGCTTGCGATCCGTGGCGACATCGAGGCCAGCGTGGGCAAGTACGAACAGGCCTCGCGCACCTATCAGCGTGTGCTCGAGTTGGAGCCCGGCAACAAGCTCGCGACCGAGGGTCTGCGAACGGTGGCCGGCATGACAAGCACCGCCGCCGAGGCGGCCGTGGCCAACAAGGGCGACGCGGTGGCCGTGGCGATGGGTACCGCGGAGCGCCAGTTGCTTCGACAGGATCTGGACGGCGCCGAACGCACCCTCACCGAGGCGCTTGCCAAGAGCCCCAACGACATCCGCCTGATCATGGCCATGGCGCAGCTGTATGCGACGGTTCGAAACGATCCGAAGGTGGCCAATGAGTGGATCGACAAAGGCCTGGCGATCGCGCCGAACGAGGAGCGACTGCTGCAGTTCCGTGCCGTGCTGTCGTCGAAGGATCCCTACGACCGAGCCATCGAGGTCGTGCGTCTGCAGTACCCCGATCCGAAGCTCGCCGCCATCTACAAGTACCTCACGCTCGCCGATCTGCAGGATCGGCTGACGGACATGCTCGCGCGCCCGGGCACGCCGGAGTCGGAGCAGGCGATGCTGAAGAAGTCGCAGGAGAGGACCATCGCCGCGCTTCCCGAGGCGCTTGAAGCGGCCTTGAAGGCGGCTCCAGGCGAGGAGATGGTTCTCGAGCGCGCCACGCTGTCGGCGATCAATCGATCCGACTGGAACGCAATCGAGCGGTATGCCTCGTCCGCCCAGACCTCCGGAGAGCGGGCGCTCGCGGCCACGCTGCGTTCACGGTCGCTGCTGGCGCAGAACAAGCTCGATGCCTCGATGCAGGTGCTGCTGGATGCCGAGAAGGCTGGCGAGCGCACGCCCACGCTGATGCGCCAGATCAGTCTCATGTACGAGCGCAGCGGCAAGCTTGATGAGGCGAAGGAAGCCATGCAGGCCGCCTACGAGCGGCGCCCCAACGACGTGGTGACGGCTCGCCTGTACGCGCAGTTGCTCGATCGCGGCGGTGAGCGCACGCGTGCGCTCGAGATCCTTCGGGAACTCTCCCGCGCCAATCCGACCAATCGCGACGTGATGAACGCGTGGCTTGGCATCGAGAGCGAAGTGGGCGTGCGCCGCCGCCTGTACAAGGACATGCCGGGCTTCAGGGAGAACTCGGTGGCGCTCGCGCGCATCCTGCTGAATTCGCCCGCCGACCTGGAGTTGATGGTCGACGCCGAAGGCAAGCGCAAGTTCTCCACCGATCAGCTGCAGGCCATGACGCCGCTGAAGCGCCAGCAGGAACTGCAGGCGGCGGCGCAGGGCAACCTGAATCTTGGGCTCGAGGTCGTTGAACTGCTGCAGAGCGCGGATCCGTCGGATGCCTCGCTCGCGCTGATGAAGGCGCGTGCCAAGGCGCGATTCGGCAAGGACAAGGACGGTGAAGACTCGATGCGCGCGGACATCGCGAAGGCAGGTCCCGGCAACAGCAAGTTGCTGTGGGTGTCGCTTGGCGCACTGCAGGCTGAAAGCGGGCGCCCCGAACTTGCCGTCGAGTCCTTCAAGGAGGCGCGCAAGCTGCAGGATCCGACGCTGCACGATGTGGACATCCAGATCGCCGATTTCTGGTTCTCGCGTCAGCAGTGGGGCCGGGCGCGCGAGGCGCTGGAGCCGGTCGTGGGCGTGGTGACCGGCGAGCGTCAGGCAGGGCTGGCGCTGCGACTTGCCGAGATCTGTCAGAACCTTCGCGACTACGACGCCGCGGAGAAGTACGCCGACATGGCGGAGAAGGTGCTCGCCAAGACCAACCCGACCATCGAGATGCTGCGCGCCGCATCGCTTGTCGGTCGTGGCGAGAACGCGCTCGTCGCGGGCGACGCGGCGAAGGCCACGGACGCGTTCAACAAGGCGATCCAGACGTTCCGAAAGGCCACGGAACTGGCGCCGAACAACTACATCGCATGGACGGGCCTTGCGGACTCACAGCGTGGCATGTACCTGCGCACGCGCGATGCAACGATGCTCGCCGGTGCGGAGGCATCGGCGGACAAGGCGCTTGCCTTGCTGTCCACCTACATGCCGGCGCTGCGCGTGAAGAAGGATCTGCTGCTGGATCGGAACGACCTGAACGGGGCGGTCGCCCTGATGGATGGATATCTGCGGTCGAGCCCCCAGTCCGACGAGGCGCGTCGGCTCCTGATCGGCCTGCTGGTGCGCAGCGGGAATCCGGTTCGCGCCATCACGGTCGCGGAGGATGGCGCCCGGCAGTCGCCGCGCAATTCGGAATGGCCGCTCACCATCGGCAGCATCCAGCAGTTGAACGGCAAGCAGGATGAGGCGATCGCCTCATTCGATCGCGCGTTCGCCACCGAGCCGGACGAGGGAACGCTGCTCCGTTCGGTCGATGCGCGTCTGCAGAAGACGCCTTCCGACTGGGCCGGCATCGCGAGTGTGCTTCGAGCCAACGCGAAACTGGTGGCCGGCTCGCCACCACTGCAGGGTGCGCTCGCCGCGTCGCTGGTGAACACCAAGCAGCGCGATGCGGGCCTGCAGGCCCTGCGCAACGCCTACGCCAACATCAAGGATGGCGTCGCGAAGCAGACCTACCGCGCGGACATCTGGGAGGTGTGGTACTCGGCGGTGATCCAGTCGTTCCTGAACCAGCCGAAGGATGCCGAGGCGTTCGTGAAGGCGACGATCGGCGGTCAGACGCCCGACTTCTATGCCGCGCGAGGATTGGCGCGCATCTGGCGTGCCGAAGGAAAGCCCGGACTCGACAATGCATTCAAGTACTTCGAGGACGCGGTGGTGCAGGCCAAGGATTCCCCGGATCTGGCGGCGTCTGCGCTGATCGAGGCGGGCGAGGCCGCATATGTCGAGGGTCTGTGCGAACGATCCGTGCCGTTCTTCGAGCGCGCGATCGCGTTGGCGCCCAACAGCGCGCCGTCGCTCAACAACGCCGCATTCGTGACCGCGAAGTGCGGCAACGCGCCGGAGAAGGCGATCGCGTGGGCACAGAAGGCGGTGGAACTGGCGCCGCAGGTCGCCGACCTTCAGGACACGCTCGGCTTCGTCATGATGAAGACCGGAAAGCCGGAAGAGGCCCTCGCGCCGCTTCAGAAGGCCGTCACGATGTCGCCCGCACCCGCATCCCTGCTCCATCTCGCCGAGGCGCTCGCCGCCACCGGACGCAAGGATGAGGCACGCGCGACGCTGGAGCGCACCCGTTCGATGAAGCTCAACGCGGAACAGACCGCGGAGCGCGAGCAGTTCGAGAAGACCTTGCAGTGAAACAGAGCCAGGAGCGAAACCCATGACACGAGCCGCCACGCCAACCTCCGCACGTCCCGCCCCAGCGCCCCAGCGCGCCAGACCCTCGGGTCCCACGATCGATCCGGTTCGGATCATCCGGCAGAACCTGCTGCGCATCATCCTTGTCACCATCGGGGGTGCCGTGCTGGGCGTGGCGCTGAACTACGCGCTGCTCATGGTGTATCCCGTTTGGTCGGCGCAGGTGCTTCTCG
>RFQW01000020.1 GCA_009924765.1 Planctomycetota bacterium
CGCCGACGCGCTGTGGATCATCGACGGTCACGCGCAGTTCTTCCGCGCGTACCACGCCATCCGCGGCGGCATGACCAGCCCCATCACCAACGAGCCCACGCACATGGTGTTCGGGTTCACCGGCGTGCTGCTGAAGCTGCTGCGCGAGAAGCGGCCGCACCGCCTGGTGCTGGTGATCGACGCGGCGGGGGATCGCGGCACCTTCCGCTCGGCCATCTATCCCGAATACAAGGCGCATCGCGAGCCGCCTCCGCAGGATTTCTCGCCGCAGGTGCAGCGCTGCGTGCAGCTGTGCAGGCTGCTGGCCATTTCCGTGGTGGCCGTGCCCGAGGTGGAGGCGGACGATTCCATCGCCACGCTTGTGCGGCGCACGCGCGTCTCGCATCCGGACATGGCCATCCGCATCGTGAGCCGCGACAAGGATCTTGGTCAGCTGCTCGACAGTCACACGGCGCTTGTGGACGGACAGACGGGCCAGCTGATCGACACCGAAGCGCTGTTCGAGAGCAAGGGCGTGCGGCCCGATCAGGTGGTGGACATGCTCACGCTGATGGGTGATCCGGTGGACAACGTGCCGGGCGCCAAGGGCATCGGGCCCAAGACGGCCGCGGCCATGATCACGCAGTACGGTTCGCTGGATGGCCTGCTCGCGAATCTCGACAAGCTCACGCCGAAGAAGCGCGAGGCCATCGAGGCGGTGCAGGGGCAGTTTCCGCTGACGAAGCGGCTGGTGTCGCTGAAGAGCGACTGCGACGTGGAGCCGGGCATCGAGGATCGTCCGCTGGACCTGTCGAAGGCCGACGCTGCGGGCGTGCTGGAGTTGATGCACCAGTTGGGCTTCCATCGACATCGAACGGATCTGGCAGAGGTGCTGGGCGTGGCGGCGGCAGGCACGCCCGCCGCCGCAGAACCCGCCGCGAAGGCGCCTGCGCCCAAGCCGCGCAGGAAGGACGATGGTCCATCGCTCTTCGATGCCCCGGACGAGACTGCAGCCGAAATGCCGCTGCAGCCGGAGGGCGTGACGCGCGACGGCACCTACACCATGCTGTCCGACGCAAGCGCCATCGAGCGCTTCGTGCATCAGGCGCGCGAGGCGGCGAAGCGTGGCGCCACGCTCGCCTTCGACACCGAGACCGATTCGGTGCAGCCCACGCGCGCAGGGCTGGTGGGCCTCTCGCTCGCCTTCGCGGAACACGCCGGCGCCTACATCCCGCTGCGCAGCCCGCAGCCCGAGCGGCATCTCGACTGGCACACGGTGAAGCCGCTGGTGCAGCCGCTGCTTCAGGATGCATCGGTGCCCAAGACGGCACACAACGCCAAGTTCGACCTGATCGTGCTGGAGCGGCATGGCGTGAAGGTGGCGGGGCTGATCGACGACACGCTGATCAGCAGCCATCTGGTGGATGCCGCGCGCATGGGGCATGGCCTCGATGCGCTCAGCGAGGCGCTGCTTGGTCATCGCAACATCTCCATCGAGAGCCTGATCGGCAGCGGGCGCAACCAGCGGCGCTTCGATCAGGCCGATCTGGACGCCGCCAGCGACTACGCCGCCGAGGACGCCGACATGGCGCTTCGCCTGCATCGCCACTTCGCCCCGCGACTGCAGGCGCAGGGGTTGCAGCAACTGCTCGCCGAGGTGGAGCTGCCGCTGGTGCAGGTGATCGCGCGCATGGAGCAGTGGGGCATCGGCGTGGATGCGACCGAGCTGGATCGTCAGCGTGAAGGTCTGGAGGCACGCCTGGTGGGCATCCGCGAGCAGGTGATGCAGGCCAGTCCCAGAGAGTTCAACCTGGATTCGCCTAAGCAGCTGAGCGAGATCCTGTTCAACGCACCCACCGACTCGCCGGCCGGCCTTGGCCTGAAGGTGGTCAAGCGCACCAAGACCGGCGCCAGCACCGACATGGAGGTGCTGGAGAAACTGGCTGCCGATCCGCTGGTGGAGACGCCGGTGCCTGCGCTTCTGCTCGAACATCGGCAGCTCACCAAGCTGGTCGGCACCTATCTGGTCGGCCTGAAGGACGCCATCGATCCGGCCGACGATCGCGTGCATGCCAGCTTCCATCAGATGGGCGCAGCCACTGGGCGCCTGTCGAGCAGCGATCCGAACCTGCAGAACATTCCGATCCGCACCGGAGAGGGTCGCGAAATACGCAAGGCCTTCAAGCCGGCGGCCGGCTTCGTGTTCGCCAGCGCCGACTACTCGCAGATCGAGCTGCGGTTGCTTGCGCACCTGAGCGGCGATCCGGGCCTGAGCGATGCCTTCCGCCGCGGCGAGGACATTCACCGCGCCGTGGCCGCGCAGACCTTCGGCATCCCGATCGCGCAGGTGACCGACGAGCAGCGCAGTGCCGCCAAGATGGTGAACTTCGGCATCGTGTACGGGATCACGCCGTGGGGGCTGGCGCGGCGCTTGGGTCCCGGTGCCAGCGTGGAGCGCGCCACGCGCATCATCAGCGACTACAAGGCGCGATTCCATCGCATCGAGGCGTTCCTGCAGGCCTGCGTGGCCAAGGCGAAGGCGGACGGGTTCGTGAGCACCATCCTTGGGCGCCGGCGACCGATCCCCCAGGTGCACTCGCGCAATCCCGCGGAGCGCGCGCTCGGCGAACGCATGGCCATCAACACCGTGGTGCAGGGCAGCGCGGCCGACCTGATCAAGGTGGCCATGGTTCGGCTGGCGGCGGAACTTCCAAAGCACCACCCGAAGGCGCGCCTGCTCCTGCAGGTGCACGACGAACTGCTGGTGGAGGCGCCCGAGGGTGAGGCGCCGGGCGTGCTGGCGTTGATGCAGCGGGTGATGGAAGGCGCCATGCAACTCGACGTTCCGCTGCAGGCCGATGGTGGCATCGGGCACGACTGGTTCGAGGCTTGAGCCGCCGGTCTCCAGAGCCAAAAACAGCTGAAAACACGATTCGGAACCGTTGCTGGTTCGCCCCGTGTTCCCCCCGGTTGACCGCATGGCAGGCTTCGCTAGACTTGCCCCTCCAGACCTTGGTCTGGTGTTGGGGCGGTAGCTCAATTGGTTAGAGTACCGGCTTGTCACGCCGGTGGTTGCGGGTTCGACCCCCGTCCGCCTCGCTTCAGGAGGGCCGTCGCGCATGCGACGGCTTCTTCGCTTTTGGGCGCTTAGCTCAGCGGCTAGAGCGTCGCCTTTACACGGCGAGGGTCACAGGTTCGAATCCTGTAGCGCTCACTGCGCGTTCGCGGCGGAAGCCTTCGGCTTGCGCCGCGAACGCTCCGTTCGTGCTATGCGTCCGGGCTTCGCCCGGCCGCAGCGCGGCTGGTGCCGCGCCAGGATTGCTGAGACCCGGCCTGCGGCCGGGTTCGAATCCTTGAGTTCGAGTACATGGTGCCATCTTGCGATCCGCATGACCGAACAACCTCACAACCCACTGCACGGCATCACGCTGGAAGCCATCCTGACCACGTTGGTGGAGCGTCACGGGTGGGAAGCGCTTGCGCAACGGATCAACATTCGCTGCTTCACGAATGACCCCAGCATCAAGTCCAGCCTGACATTCCTGCGCAAGACGCCGTGGGCGCGTCAGAAGGTGGAGGCGTGGTACCTGTACGACCTGCGACGCGAGCGGCCTCGTTCCGGAGGCGCCTGAGCGGCGCTCACTTCTTGAACTTGCGCTGGGGCTTCTTGGCGGCCGCGTCAACGGCGGCCTGTGCCTCGGCCTGCTTGCGGGCCTGCTCGGCCTTGCGTTCCGCTTCCGCGCGCTTTTCCTGCACGCGGATCTCGTCGGCGTTGATCTTCTTGTGCACCTCGTCCGCAACGCGGGCCTGCACCACGATGATCGGCAGCGTGCCAACGGCGAACTGCTTCAGGTTCTTGTCATCGCAGTTCTCGTACTGCCAGCGATACATCGAGACCGAGCGGGGCTGGCGAAGCGTCTCTTCCCACAGGTACTCGTGGTCGAGTTCGGCGCCCGAAAGCTTGCTCAGTCGATCGAGCACCTGCTGCTGATCGGCGTCCAGGGCGGTGGGCAGGGTGCTGGCCAGATTGCCGGATGCCTTGCGAAGGATCAGCTTGATGGCGGTGTGGTTCGTCACCATGCGCTGGCCGAAGTCGCGCGCAGCAGCCGATTCGCCCTGACGCTGCACCAACTCGCCCAGCGCGATCTCCATCAGCGCGTCCGCCATCGCCAGCTCGGCGAATCGGCTGGAAGCGATCTCGGCGTTGAAAGCCGGTGCCGTGGGGCGCGCGGGCGGGAATGGATTCCCGTTCTCGTCGAGCAGGGGCGCAGGCTGTTCCGCGCCTGCACCATCGGCGCCGGCGGCCTTGTCATCCGACTTCTCGTCCGCGGGCTGTGAGGCGGCCGCCATCGAGGTGATGGCAGCGCCGAAGGCGGCGACGGTTGGCACGCCGTGGCCAGCCGCCGCAAGGCTCAGGGTGCAGGTGAGCAGGCGGGTCACCGATGAGGCGACGCATGCGGGGAGGGGCGTTGGATGGCTGGTGTTCTGCATGGCGGAAGCCTTTAGAAGATGACTTGATAGGAGACGCCGAACACCAGGTCAATGCCCGCGGTGTAGGTCGAGTTGATGCCCGTGGCGCCGTTGAAGGCCTCGTACTGGGTCTCGCGGACCGGGTTGGTCAGGTTCTTGGCCGCGAAGTTCGCCGTGAAACCGTAGATCAGTGGTTGCCGCACGGTGAAGTTCAGGGTGCCATAGGGCACCTGATAGATCGCCGGCACCAGCAGGCTTCCTGGTTGGGGTCCGGGCGGCGCTGGTGGTGAGGGCGACGCATCGGTGGTGGCGGCCGAGATGAGCGACTTGCCCTGATAGTTGTAGAACAGGCCAAGCTGCGTGCCCCAGGGCTCGTAGTCGTAGGTCAGGTTCGCGTTCACCAGATAGTTGGGCGTCGCGGTCATGGGAATCGACGAAACATCGACGCCGTAGTTCGACAGGGCGGAGGCATCCTGAGATGGCAGTTCCACCTGCGAGTTCATGTAGGTGAAGTTCGTGCCAACGGCGAGTCCCGTGAACGCTTCGCCGAACAGCGGCTCCAGCGTGACGCGGCCCTCGAGCTCCACGCCGAACAGGTTGGCGTTGTCGTAGTTGACCGCCGTGGTGTACGCGAAACCGGTGCTGAAGCGCTGCGTGTACTGGATCGGCTGCGAGATCTCCTTGTAGAAGACCGAGCCGGAGAGCAGCCAGCCCTCCATCGGGGTCCAGTCCAGGCGCACGTCGTAGTTGTTCAGCGAGCTCATCTGCAGCTGCGAGTTGCCGATGAAGATCGGACCGCCCACGTACTCGTACTGCACCACGGGAACGATCTCGAAGAAGTTGGGTCGCGCCAGCGTCTGCGCGAACGACGTGCGAAGCACCAGGTTCTCCACGATGTTCCAGTTCCATCCGATCATCGGCAGCCAGTTGCCCTGGTTGATGTCGGCGTTCCAGATCGGTGCGCCCGTGAAGGACAGGGGCGTCTGCGAGGGGTCGTTGGGATCCAGCCACGTGGCGTTCTTGTCCGGAAGCACCGTGGTGGTCATCAGCGTGGTTTCGTAGCGCACGCCCGTCACTACGTTCATCGTACGTTCATCGTCTCGTTGAAGGGCAGGTCGATCATGCCGTAGCCGGCCGTGATCTGCTGAGTGCCGTCGTACGAAATGTCGCGGTCGCTCGCGTTGATCGGATGGTCCTGGCTGGGGAACACCTGGCTCCACGGCTGGGTCCACGGCGCGTCGTAGGTGGTGTTGGTGTCGCCCGAGTTCGCGAAGGTGCTCTGGCGGTATTCGCGCGACACCGAGTCGCCGAAGGCTCCCGCCTTGATGTAGCCCTCGCGATCGTTCCACTGCATGAACGGGAGCTTGATGTTGAACTGCCCCTGGGTGCTCGTCTCCTCGTTGTAGTAGTTGATGTGCTGCACGAAGCCCGCGTCGGTGAGCTGGGCCGGCGGTTCGCCGGCCCATGTCTCGGGCAGCGTGGTTGGGTCGCTCGGGAAGAGCGCGCGCTCTGGCAGCCACTTGGCGGCGAACTGCGTCTGGTCAGGCTGGTTCTCGTCGGCCTTGCTGAACGCGAGGCGCCAATCGACCTTCGGCGTGCCGAATCCGAGCGGCTCCGGGATGGGATCGTTCTCTTCGGGCCCCAGGAAGCCGAGTCGATGCTCGCCGTTCAGGATCAGCGCCTGCGTGGATACCTGCGTGTAATCAAGCGTCTCCAGTCGCTGCCACGGGGCCTTGTTGGAGTCATCACCGATGACCCCGGGCCCGTATGGATCGTTGGGGTTGTAGTTCGGGAAGTAGTAATCCTTGCCGCGGGTGTCGGTCAGCAACACGGCCTGACTCTCGGAGAGTCGGGAGTAGATGAACTTCGTTCCGAACTTGTTGTCCTCCGTCTCGAAGCCGGCGGAACCCATGCCGCCCCACTGCACCGACTGCGTGCCCTGGGTCACGTCGTACAGCTGCGTGGTGAAGACGTCTCCCACCACGCCGTCCTGCTGCGGGGTGAGCGGCTTGTTCGGTCCTTCCTGAACCAACTGGTTCAACTGACCGTTGTCGAAGTACGAGGCGCCGGCGTCGTAGAAGAAGCTGCCGAATCCGCCGACCTTCACGTTGTCGTCGATCTCCCAGCTCTTGCCGGCGGCAGCCGACCACTTGTAGATCGGCGGGGCGCTGCCCGTGGTGGTGCCCGTTGGATTGTTGGGCCATGACTGGCCCACCAGATCGGGCTGCGTCTGCAGCACGTCGTTGTTGCCCCAGAAGTCCAGCTTGCCGCCGGGATAGGTGAGGAAGGTGCCGTTCTTCACCTGGCTGTTGATGCCGTACTGGGCGCGGAACTGCAGGATGCCGTCTTCATCGGGAATGTCCCGAAGATCCACGTTCACGCCGCCACCCGACGCTTCACCCTGCATGTCGGGAGTGAAGCTCTTGCTGATCTGGATGCTCTCGATCACCGACGCCGGGAACTGGTCCAGCTGCACCGCGCGCTTGCCGGGGGTGGACACAGGCAGGCGCACGCCGTCGAGCAGCACGCTGACGTAGCGGTCGGGCAGGCCGCGCACCACGGCGTACTTGCCTTCCTGCAGCGAAGCGCCTGGCACCAGCAGCAGCGCCGCGGCGGCATCGCTGGCACCCGAGCGCGAGATGGTGTCCACGCCGACCACGTCGAGCAGTTGCGCACTGTCAAGACGCATCGTGAAGTCCAGCGGCATCAACGTCACGATCGGGGCGATTTCCGGCGGCGTGACCACCTGAACCGCTTCCGTCTCCTGCTGTTCCGCTGCCACGTCCTGGACCACGACCTCTTCAAGATCCTCGAACTCGCCCGCCATCGCGGCATCGACGTCGGTGAGCTGCCTGCCGGTCACCAGCACATTGGGGCGCACCTCGCGCACGAAGCCGTCCTTCGTGAACACGAGCGTGTAGGTACCCGGGGCGACGTTGGGAATGGTGAATGAACCGTTCTCGGAGGTGACCGCTCGGGCACGGGTTCCGAGAATGCTCACCGTGGCACCGACCACGGGTGCACCGAACTCCTTGTCGGTCACCGAACCGCGGACGGTGCCGTCGACGGGGGCCTGTGCCATCGCGGGCACTGCCGCGAATGGCATCGTCAGCAGTATCGAAGCGAGTGAGCGCCCTCCGATCACCATGGAGCCTTCAGTCCGCTCTGGATGTCGGTCATGCGCGCGCGCATGCCGTCGGTGGGTTCGGCGCTGGATCGCACCATCGACAGCATGGTGAGGCACAGATCTTCGGCGCGTGGTCGTGCGTTGGGGTTCACGCTGCCTGCCTCCAGCGCAAGAGTCCAGGCGTGCATCGCGGCCTCGCGATCGCCGAGATCATGCAGCGCTTCGGCAAGCGCACGCAGGTAGTCGGCGCGCTCGATGTCCACCATCGCGGTCGGAGACTGCTCGTATCGCTTCAGCATGTCGCCCAGCATCTCCCGCGCGCCCGATGCATCACCGTGGCGCGCACGCGCGCGGGCCACGTCGCGGGCGAGTGGTCCCAGCGTGTCGGGCAGGAAATCGCCTTCCTGCACCATGGTGGTGGCGGTCTGCAGTTCCTGCATGCAGGCCTGATGCTGTCCGACTTCATCGAGTGCGTCGGCAAGCTGCAGGTGCACGTCGATCTGCAGGGCCGGCGGCAGGGCTGGCAGCGCGGCGCGGATGGCCTTCTCGGCCGCCGCGTGTCGCATCGGTGCGCACGCGGCTCCAGACGCGGAAGTAGCCATCCACCCCCGAGCGCACGATGTCGAAACTTCCGCTCGCGATCGCCTTGTCGAATGCGTCGCATTGCCTGTCGACCTCGTCGATCGAGACCTGCGAGACCAGTTGGGCTTCCACACGACCCGTGAATTCCACGGGAGCGCGTGCTCCGTACTGCCGCGCTTGTTCAACGTTGCCGAGCATCGCCATCGCCAGCGCGATCTCGAGATTCAATTGATCCTGCTTGGCCGACTCCGTCGAGGCCGCCACCTGCACGGCCTTCGCGACGCATGCCTCCGCGCTGGCGCGGTCTCCCTTGCGGGCAAGGGCCTGTGCGGCGATCGCAAGTGCCTGGCCGCGCCGCCAGTCCTGGATCGCTTCGGCATCGCGGATGCCGACATCGATCAGACCGATCTCGATGGCCGTCGAGGCGACATCCTTCTGCAGACGCGCCTTCACGCGGGCGTGCGCCTTGGTTTCAAGTGACGAGGCCACCTGCATGGACTTCGTCAGCAGATCGGCCTGCCAGGCAGCGGGGCCCCTTTGTGCGGGCGGCTTTGGTGATGCCGTGCGGTCTGGCTCTGATGCGCTCGTGGATGCCTGCTGCGGCTGCTTGGCAACGGCAGTTGTCGGTTGGCTGCATCCGTTCAACGCAAGCGTCACGCACACCACGCCGGCAGACGGAGACGAATGCAGGTGCCCTGCAGGAGACGCGCGAGGAGGAGGTTCACGCGACGGAGTCTGCCCCGCCTTGTTTCAGGTTCGTCGAGCCTTGCGTAAAGGGAATATTTGAAACATGTGCAGAAGGCGTTATGTGTGCGTGATTTTTGATGTGTTTTATGGATGCAAGCACAGGCTGAATAATCACTTACGTCCTTGGAAAGGGTGCAAGTGTGCAAGCACGCGAATCTGCGCTCTGCAAAGAACCATCGTAACCGGGCGTCGGTGGCGTCAGTGCCAACAGGGTCAAGGAATTCTTGGTGCACGCCCGAGTCACGCCGGAGTGCGTCAACGTCGATACCGCGCGCTCAACCGCGTTGCGTGAACCAAATCCGAATATCCTCTTCATAAACCCCTTGCGACATGCGCCTAATCTCTCCGCGCCTCCACAGAGCGGAGGCTTTCCAGAATGGCCTTCCATTGACCCTGCCAACCCACCTCCATTTCGTGCATCGCGGCGCAAGAGCTTTGGCCCGCATGTCGGTCCTTCGTGTCATCGCCGTTCTGATTGCCTCCATCTCCTCGGCGGCGATGGCTGTGGCGCAGGATGGCTCCGCGCCCAAGCCAGCCACCGGTTCGTCGGCGCAGCCTGCCGCGCCGGCAGCAGCACCGGCCAAGCCGGCAACGGGCGTGCCGCCCAAGTCGGAGGCCAACAAGACGGATGCCAAGACCAAGGCGCCCGCCAAGCCGGCGCCTGCGCCCAACGCAGCTCCGGCTGCGAAGCCTGCCGCGGCGGACCCGAAGGCTGGCGGCGGCGTCGAGCCCGCGGCGGCCCCGAAGATCGAGGAGACGCGCCTCACGCTTTCGAAGTGGATCGAGACCCAGCAGATCATCTCGAAGGAGCGCAATGATTGGCAGCAGGGCAAGGAAATCCTGCAGGGCCGCATCGATCTCGTCGGCAAGGAAGTGAGTCAGCTCAAGGATCGCATCGCGCAGTCCGAGGCGGCGGTGGTGGAGTCGCAGAAGAAGCGTGACGACCTGACGGCGCAGAACGCGCAGCTGAAGGAGGTTGGTGCGCAACTGGCGACCACGGTCACCCAGATGGAGGCGCAGGTGCAGAAGTTGGCGAAGCTCGCGCCCGAGGGCGTGGCCACGAAGCTTCTGCCGCTGCTCCAGCGCATTCCCGCCGATGCCAACACCACCCGCGTGTCGGTCGCCGAGCGGTTCCAAAACGTGCTCGGCATCCTGAACGAGCTCAACAAGGCCAACAGCGAGATCACCATCGCCTACGAGATTCGCCAGCTTGCCGACGGATCGTCCAGCGAGGTGCAGGTCATCTATGTCGGTCTGGCGCAGGCGTACTACCTCAGTCCGCGAGGTGAGGCTGGCATCGGCAAGCCCACCGAGAATGGTTGGGTCTGGCGTCCTGCCACCGACCAGGCGGGTGCGATCTTCACCGCACTCGAGATCATCCAAGGCAAGCACCCGCCCGAGTTCGTGGGCCTTCCGATTTCAATCCAATGAAGCGCAACCAATTCATGACTGCCGCGGCTCTCGCCCTCGTCGCCTGCGTTTCGTGCGCGTTCGGGCAGGGTGCCCCCCAATCCGCCGAGAGTGGTCAGGCGATGTCCAAGGCCGGTGCGGCCGCCGACGCCGAACTGGCCAAGAGCATCGCCGAGTTGAACGCCATGCGGCAGCGCATCGCCGGCGAGAAGCTGCCGATGGCGCAGGAGTTGACCGGGCTCGAGGAGAAGGTGGCCGAACTTCGTCGCGAGAGCGACCGCGTGCAGCGGCTGGTGGACGCCGGGGCGCTCGAGATCGGCACGCTGCAGGCCGAGATGAAGGCGCGTCAGGACGAGTTGACCTACATCGGCAGCCTGCTCGACGAATACGCGCGCACCTTCGAGACCAAGATCAACGTTGGCGAGGTGCAGCTGTTCGCGCAGCCCATCGAGGCCACCAAGAGCGCGCTCGAGAACAAGACGCTGACGCCGAGCGAGCGCTTCACCACGCAGACCGACTTCGTCAACCTCACGCTGAAGCGCCTGTTCGACGCCGTCGGCGGCTACCGATTTGCCGGCACCGGCGTGGACATGCTGGGCACGGTCATGAAGGGCCAGTTCGCCATGATCGGGCCCATCTCGCTGTTCAGCAGCGCCGATGCGGGTCAGGCCGGCATCGCCGTGCCGCAGCCCGGATCACCGAATCCGCTGGTGCGCGCGCTCGACGGCGGGCTCGCAACGGTGGTGCAGCCGCTGGTGGCGACCGGCGAAGGCACGCTGCCGCTCGATCCCTCGCGCGGTGGTGCGCTGAAGGCCCTGGTGCAGAAGGCCGGTCTGGTGCACATCTTCATCAAGGGCGGACCCATCATGTGGCCCATGCTGTTCGCGTCGATCATCGCGCTTGCGGTGGCGATCGAGCGCGTGCTGTTCCTGGTGAACGAGGGTCGCCGGCGCAGCGTGAAGGCGGAGGCGAAGTTCTTCGTGGAGGTGGGCAAGGGTGATCTCGACGCCGCGCTCGGCGTCGCCAAGAGCACGCAGGACCCCATCGTGACCACGCTGGGCTATGCGCTGGAGCATCGCGACGAGTCGCTGGGCCACGCGCTGACCTACGCCGAGACGAACACGTTGAAGCGATACCGTCGCGGCCTGCCCGTGCTCGACACCGTGATCACGCTGGCCCCGCTGCTGGGTCTGCTGGGCACCGTGACGGGCATGATGGGATCGTTCGCCGTGATCGGTGGCGACCTCAGTTCACCCGGCGCCATCACCGGCGGCATCGCCGAGGCGCTCATCGCCACGGCCTTCGGTCTGGTCATCGCCATCACCTGCCTCATCCCGTTCAACTACCTCAACAGCCGCATCGAGAAGATGGA
>RFQW01000191.1 GCA_009924765.1 Planctomycetota bacterium
TAGGTGTTCACCATGCCGCCGATGTAGCTGTAGCGGCCGCTGGTTGCGGTGCTGGCTCCGTTGGATGTGGTGGTGAAGGACGTGAAGCCGCCGACCGATCCATTGATCGTGAGCAGTGGACCTGCTGTGGCGCTCGCTGCGATGCCCCCGATGACTGTCAAAATGCAAAGCGTGCCCTTCATCTCTTCCCTCTCCTTGTGTTGCCGGCCCTCCGGAAGGAGTTCCCAGTGCAGCCGGCAAGTGATGTGACGATTCGTTTCAGAACAACTGGTTCAAGTGCCAAGCGCGAAATTGCGCGATCAATATCCGTTCTCGGTCCGTCTGCGATGGCGGCCACCAAAGATGGGCGACAACAGCATCAGGGCCGCGGCCGATGGCGCCGGAATCAGATTGAATGCGCCAGTGAAGGCAACCTGATCGCCCGCGGAGAGCGTGAAGTTGAAGCGGACCTCCAGAACGTCGTTCACGACCAGGCTTTTCCCGATGGCGATCGGCGTTGGATTGCCGAAATCGGCCATCATGGATGCCTGACCTCGCGACGCTGCGGTCAGCGAGTAGCTGGTGGGCGAGCTGCCAGGCATGAAGGAATGCACCTTCGCGCTGTTGATCAGGCCCGAGTAGAAGTTCCCTGCGTCGGATGTGACGACCGCGCCGTTTCGGTTGAAGTCGGTCACGGTCATCGAAACGCTGCCGAAGGCCTTCAAGTCACTGATCGCCTGACTGACGACGATCTGCTCTGAAAACTCATAGCTCTGCGTGGTGGCGGTGTTGTTGGTGACGATCTTGGAGATCGTGACCAGCGCAGCCGACGCCCCAGATGAAACTGCAAAGATGGCCGCCCCCGAGGCAAGCAGCGCTGTGGCTGCAAAGCCCTTTCCCTTTCCCTTTTTCATGCCATCAATCCTCCGTCAGGACGCAACAACAGCGTCCTGCCTTTTCCTTTCCCTCTCTCACCACATGGGCACCGGACCCGTGGGGCGATCGAAGCATGCGTTTCAGGGCAACGGTTGCAAAAACCGAGTGCCCACTCTTCAACAGGAAGTACGGGGGGTGTTGCGCGGGTGTTGCATACCCGTCGGAAAATTCATCAAAGTGGCGCTGGCGACCGGGAAACGAGGGTTGGCACGTGCTCGCGGTCGGGCTGGATCCAGGGCAGGACAGCCTCGCGCATGGCCTGCGTGCTGTCCGCCAGCCGCACGCCGTCCTTCAGCGGGCGGCAATGCCCCATGGTTTTGCCGTACCAACTGATGCGCTTGCGCATGCAGTCCACCGCCGGGGCGCCCGGGTTGTAAAGGTCCAGCAGCTCCAGATGCCGGATGATGGCCCGGCACTTGGCGTTGAAACCGGGTTCGGGCAGCGCCTCGCCTGTGCGAAGCAGGTGCCAGGCCTGGGCAAAGATCCACGGAGTGCGCAGCGCGCCGCGCCCGATCATCACGCCCGCGCAGCCGGTCTGGCGCATGCGTTCGGGTACATGGTGCGGCTCGGTGATGTCGCCGTTACCGATGATGGGAATGCCCTTCACCGCCGACACCACCTCGCCGATGCGGTTCCAGTCGGCCTCGCCGCTGAACATCTGGCAGGTGAAACGACCATGCACGGTGACCGCGGCGATGCCCACGTTCTCAAGGTCGCGCGCCAGTTGCGGGGCCACGAAGCGCTCGGGATCCCAGCCCAGGCGAATCTTGGCCGTCACGGGCACGCGGCCGTTGGTGTGCTTGCGCACGGCTTCCACGATGCGGCTTGCAAGCTGCACCGTGTCACCAACCTGACACAGCAGCAGCGAGCCGCCGTGCTTCTTGGCCACCTTGTCCACTGGGCAGCCCATGTTGATGTCGATCAGCTTGGCGCCATTGTCGGTGGCCCACACCGCGGCCTCGGGCAGCGGATCGCTCCAGTTGCCGTACAGCTGCATGCCGCAGGGCTGGTCGAAGTCGTTGGTGGCCGCAAGTTCAAGCGCGCGGCGCGAACCACGCAGCAGCGCCTGACTGTTCAGCAGATCGGTGCTTGCCAGGCCCACGCCGCCAAGCTCGCGACACAGGATGCGAAACGCCAGATCGCAGTGGCCGGCCATGGGGGCCAGCAGCACGGGCGTTTGCAGGGTGAGTGGGCCGATGCGAAGCATGGGCGGGCATTGTGGCAAGGCCACCCGCGCGCGCCAACGTCCGCGTAAGAGGGACGGGGGTCTGTATCGGACGTGGGCCAAGGCGTGTGCGGAAGTCCACGTCGTGACAGGCTCGTGTTGGCGCTCGAAGGTCAAGCCCCGCCATGGCGCTCGGGACACGGTGATGTCTTTGGCCGCGCCCTGCAATGGCGCTCGGGCCCCGGTGCATGTCCTTTGCTGCGCCCTGTCGTGCTCGCTGCAGGACATCACCGGGATCCCTCGCTTGCTTGGGGATGAAATAGGGGGTGTTTTTGCAGGAAATTGACGAGCTGGCGGCCGACGCCACTTGGAACCTGCCACCCGGCGTGTCATACTCACGCTCTCGTTCGCACGAGCGAGCGAGCCTAATTTCCGGAGGTCTCCATCATGTCCGTATTGAAGAACCGTGGGTCCGCGCCGATCGCGCATCTGTGTCAGTTGGTTGTCGCTATTGCCTGCGTGTGTGAATCGGCACGCGCGTCGCAGTCGTGCCTTCCCGACCTTGATGAAAGCGGGGAAGTGGACTTTGGCGACGTCGTGTGCACCTTGATCGAGTTTGGTCCATGTCCAAGCGGCACCGCGTGCGCCGCTGACCTGGACGGCTCGGGCATGGTCGACCTGGGCGATGTCGTGATGACGCTGATCAACTTCGGAAACTGCCCCTGGTACCTGGCGTTGGAGCAAAGCCCCAATGCAGCGGTGGTTCCCAACGCCGCGCTGCGTGCGGCCATCACCGCCACGGGCATGCCTTGGCGCGTGCGCGACAACGGCACGGGCATCGAGATGGTGCTGATTCCACCGGGCACGTTCACCATGGGGTGCAGCGCATCGAATTACAGCTGCAACAGCGACGAGAGCCCCAGGCATGACGTCACGCTCACCAACGCGTTCTATATGAGCCGCACCGAAGTGACGCAGGCGCAGTGGGTGGCGAAGATGGGCAGCAATCCCAGTGCCTTCACGGGTGACACTAAGCGACCCGTAGAGCGAGTGAGCTGGAACGACCTTCAGCCATTCTGCACGGCCACCGGACTGCGGCTGCCGACAGAGGCGGAGTGGGAATTCGCCTATCGCGCCGGAACCAGCACCGCGTTCCATGGCACGCCGGCCGCTTCGCAGGGCACGAATGATGACAGCCTGATTGGCAACATCGCGTGGTACTACTTCGGCGGCGCAAAGCAGACACACCCGGTCGCCACCAAGGCCGCCAACGGCTTTGGCCTGTTCGACATGGCTGGCAATGTTCTGGAGTGGTGCCAGGACCGCTACGGCACGTACAGCTCCAGCGCGCAGACCAACCCCACTGGGCCTGCCACTGGCAGCAATCGCGTGTTGCGCGGAGGCAGTTGGGATCACGTGTCAGACTTCTGCCGCGCTTCGTACCGAAGCGTGTTCTTTGCGCCGGATGCGCGTGACAGCCGGGCAGGGTTCCGAGTGGTCAGGAATCCGTAACTGACGTTGTCCGTGCCTGTAGAGCCGCTTTGCCGCGCCCTGTTAATGGCGCTCGAGCGTCGGTGATGTCAAGTGCTGAGCCCTGTCACTGGCGCTCGAGCGTCGGTGCATGTGCGTTGCTGAGCCCCGTCAATGGCGCGCGGGACCCGGTGCATGTCCTTTGCTGCGCCCTGTCGTGCTCGCTGCAGGACATCACCGGGATCCCTCGCTTGCGTGGGGGTGAAATTGGGGGTGAGAGGGCACTTTGGGCTGAAAGCGCGGACAAATGTCCGCGTCAGGCTTGGACGTGCCGCAGATCGGTGACAGAATGTGAGTCAACCCATTTCCGGAGGTCCGGCGCATGTCCATCTTGAAGAATCGCGTTTGCTCGCTGTCCGCAACCGTGCGCCGCCTGGCGCTTGCTGCCGCCATGGGTGTGCTGTGCACACTGGCGATCGCGAACCCGCCGTGCCCGAGTGATCTGGATGGCAACGGCCTTGTCGACAACGCGGACATCTCGCTGCTGCTGCTCGACTTCGGGTCGTGCACCGGTTGTCCGAGTGATCTGGATGGCAACGACGTGGTCGACAATGCGGACATCTCGCTGCTGCTGCTGGAGTTTGGCGATTGCCCGATCTGGTACACGGTGCTTGAGCAGACACCGAATGCCAGCGTGGTCCCTGATGCCACGCTGCGCGCGGCGATCACCGCCACCAACCTGCCGTGGCGCGTGCGCGACACGAGCACGGGCATTGAGATGGTGCTGATTCCGCCGGGAACGTTCACCATGGGGTGCAGTGAGTCGAACAGATACGGCTGCTACGGCGCCGAAAGCCCCACCCATCAAGTCACACTGACGCAAGCCTTCTACCTGAGCCGCACCGAGGTGACGCAGGCGCAATGGTTGGCGAAGATGGGCAGCAATCC
>RFQW01000192.1 GCA_009924765.1 Planctomycetota bacterium
AAGGCCGGTGTGAGCTTCGTCAATCTGTCCGACGGAACATGCCAGGCAACCCTTCAGCTGGTGGTTCCCAACACCCTGACCAACTACACGGATCAGGTGATGAAGCTGACCGCCGGCTGCTCGATCGAGGCGGAAGGAACGCTGGTGAAGGGCCAGGGCAAGACGCAGGCGCTTGAGTTGCAGGCAACCAACCTGAAGGTGCACGGATTCGTCGACGACCCGGACACCTATCCGATCCAGCCGAAGGCCCACACCTACGAGTATCTGCGCGAGGTGGCGCACCTTCGACCGCGCACCAACACGTTCGGTGCGCTTGGCCGCATCCGACACACGCTGGCGATGGCGGTGCATCAGTTCTTCCATCAGCGCGAGTTCCAGTGGGTGCACACCCCCATCATCACGGCAAGCGACTGTGAGGGCGCCGGACAGATGTTCCGTGTGAGCACGCTGGATGCCATGAACCCGCCGCGCACGCCCGAAGGCAAGGTGGACTTCGACAAGGACTTCTTCGGCAAGCAGGCGCATCTGACCGTGAGCGGTCAGTTGAACGTGGAATGCTGGTGCCTGGCGCTGAGCAAGGTGTACACCTTCGGTCCGACCTTCCGCGCGGAGAACAGCAACACCAGCCGCCATCTGGCCGAGTTCTGGATGATCGAGCCGGAAATCGCCTTCGCCGATCTGGCCGCCGACGCCGATCTGGCGGAAGGCCTGCTGAAGCACATGTTCACCACGCTGCTGAACGAGCGCGCCGACGACATGGCCTTCATGGCGGAGCGCGTGGACAAGACCTGCGTGGAGCGTCTGGAGAAGTTCGTGGGCGCCAGCTTCGAGCGCATGGACTACACCGACGCGATCAAGCAGCTGGAGGCGGTCAGCGCCAAGGGTCGCAAGTTCGACTTCCCGGTGTCGTGGGGCATCGACATGCAGAGCGAGCACGAGCGCTGCCTGACCGAGGAGATCGTGGGCCGGCCCGTGGTGGTGATGAACTACCCGAAGGACATCAAGGCCTTCTACATGCGCATGAACGAGGACGGCAGGACCGTGGCCGCGATGGACGTGCTGGCCCCGGGCATCGGCGAGATCATCGGTGGCAGCCAGCGCGAGGAGCGCCTCGATGTGCTCGATGCGCGCATCAAGGGCATGGGCCTGGATCCAGCCGCGTACTGGTGGTACCGCGACCTGCGCCGCTACGGCTCGGTGCCACACGCCGGATTCGGTCTGGGCTTCGAGCGCACCATCAGCTACGCCACCGGCCTGTCGAATGTGCGCGACTGCATTCCGTTCCCGCGCACGCCGCGCAATTGCGACTTCTGAGACAAGGGGGTTCGATGAAGGAGATCAAGCATCTCTGCGTGAAGCCTGGCAGCGAAGTCGATCTGGAGTCGATCGACCCGGAGTTCTGCGGTGGGCTGGACAAGGAGACGGCACGCGCGCAGACCGCCGAGGATCTGCAGGCGCTCGAGCATCTGCAGCAGCAGCTGTACGCCGAGGACAAGCGCGCACTGCTGGTGGTGCTGCAGGGCATCGACACCGCGGGCAAGGACGGCGTGATCCGCAAGGTGATGACCGGATTCAACCCGCAGGGCTGCGTGGTGACACCCTTCAAGAAGCCGGCCGGCGAGGAGGTGGAGCACGACTACCTGTGGCGCGTGCACAAGGCGTGTCCGCGCCGCGGCGAGGTGGGCGTGTTCAACCGCAGCCACTACGAGGATGTGCTGGTGGTGCGCGTGCACGAGCTGGTGCACGGCAAGCGTCTGGAGCGACGCTACGACACCATCAACGGGTTCGAGCGCATGCTCACCGATGAAGGCACGCATGTGGTGAAGTTCTTCCTGTGGATCAGCCAGGATGAACAGAAGAAGCGGTTGCAGGAGCGCCTGGAGGATCCGGAGAAGAACTGGAAGTTCTCGGAGGCCGACCTGAAGGAACGCGCGCTGTGGAAGGAGTACATCGAGGCCTTCAACATCGCGCTGGGCCGCTGCAGCACCGAGCATGCACCATGGTGGATCGTGCCCGCCAATCGCAAGTGGTTCCGCGACTGGATGGTGGCGCGCGTGCTGCGCACCACGCTGGAGGGCTTCAAGATGGAATGGCCAAGGACCACCCTGGATCTGACGAAAGTGAAGGTGAAGTGATGCAGTGCAACATCGATCGTCGTGGACGCATGGTGCGCCTGCTGATCGGCGCCGTGGTGGAGATCGCGGGCTTCGGACTGCTTGCCTGGTGGTTCCTCGGCGGACCACCATGGACGATCTGGCCCTCCGTGGCGTGCATCATCGCCGGCGACTTCGCCATGCTGGAAGGTGCACTGGGCTGGTGCGCCATCCGGGCCATGGGGTTTCGCACACCCATCTGAGGTGGGTAGACTCGCTCGCTTGTGCGGGGCGTAGCTCAGCTTGGCTAGAGCGCCTGCTTTGGGTGCAGGAAGTCGTCGGTTCAAATCCGGCCGCCCCGACTTGTCTCGATTCGTGCGCACATTTCTGTCGCTGGTGGCCGTGGCGTTCGCCGCGGCCACCGTGGCCCCGCCCGGCGCGGATGCGCCCGCACCCGCCAAGACGCCGCCCAATTTCCTTTTCATCCTGGCCGACGATCAGGCGTGGAACGGTACCGGGGTTCCGATGATGGCGGGCACGACGGAGAGCGGCAGCAAGGTCTTCCACACGCCGAACATCGACGCGCTGGCGAAGCGCGGCATGACCTTCTCCAACGGATACGCCGCGCACCCCAAGTGCGAGTGTTCGCGCGCCGCCATCCTGACCGGGCGCAGCACCACCTCGCTGAATGCGCCAACCAAGATGTCGCGCGACTGGAAGGCGCCCGCGTCCGACGCGCTGCCCAACACGCTGAAGCGCGCCAACGACACCTACCGCGCCGCACACTTCGGCAAGTGGCAATGGCCCATGACGCCCGCGTCGATGGGCTACGACGCGAGCGACGGCATCACGCAGAACGAGACGGGCAATGCGCGTGACCCCAACGATCCAAAGTTGTCCTTCAGCCTCACGCGCCGTGCCTGCGACTTCATGGCCAAGCAGGTGAAGGAGGGACATCCGTTCTTCCTGCAGATGTCCTATTACGCGGTGCACGCCGACCCGCAGGCGCTCGAGGACACGCTGAAGAAGTACGAGGGGCTTGGCACCTCGAATGCGAAGGGCGAGAAGGGTGACCGCGCGAAGATGGCCGCCATGACCGAGGATCTGGACACCTGCGTCGGCACGCTGCTCGAGAAGCTGCAGGCGCTCGGCATCGCCGACAACACCTACGTGATCTACATGTCGGACAACGGTGGGTCCACCAAGTACCTGCGCGGAGGCAAGGGCAATCTGGGCGAAGGCGGCGTGCGCGTGCCGCTGATCGTGGCCGGACCTGGCGTGAAAGCCGGTAGCACCTGCGCCGCGCCCGCCATCAGTTGGGACATCATGCCGACGGTGATCGACTTCGCCGCGCCCGGGGCAGCGATGCCCAAGGGTGTGGAGGGCGGAAGCTGGAAGGACATCCTGCTGCACGGCGGCACGGGTGAGGTGAAGCGCCCCATCGATCGTCTGGTGTGGCACCAGCCCGTCGAGAACGCGCATCCACAGTCATCGCTTCGCAAGGGCGACTACAAGCTGGTGTACAGCTGGGACACGAAGGTGTCGGAGCTGTTCGACCTTGCCAAGGACATCCGCGAGCAGCACGACCTGGCGAAGGAGATGCCCGAGCGCACCGACGCATTGACCAGGGAACTGAAGGACCATGTGCGCGCGGGCCTGGGCGATGCGGCGATCGCGCAACTGGAAAGCGGCGAGACCCCCAAGGGCCGACCGCCAGGCCGCGATCGCCCACGCAAACCCTGATCCTGTAGGATTCCGCGCCATGAGCCACTGCATGCTTGCCGCCACCGGTGCCGACGCCTACCTGCCCATCGCGATCGTGTTCGTGATGGCAGCCATCTTCGCGGTGGTGAACCTGGTCGCCAGCCAGCTGCTCGGTCCGCGCGCCAGCGGTGCCACCAAGGGCATCGCCTACGAGAGCGGCATGGATCCCTTCGGCTCGGCCCGCAAGAAGTTCAACATCCGCTTCTACGTGCTGGCGATGACCTTCCTGGTGTTCGACGTGGAGATCATCTTCCTGTACCCGTGGGCGGTCACCTTCTCGCAGCTGGAGCCGCGCAGCCCCGAGGCCGCGCTGTTCCTGGGTCGCATCCTGTTCTTCATCGGCACCAGCGTGGTCGCGTACATCTATGCGTGGCGCAAGGGCGTGTTCCGCTGGGACTGATGCCTCGCGGGCGCATGCGCGCGACCGCTTCCCAACCGTCGATTCAACTTGCCCGCATCGCGAAAGCGCTGTCGCGTGAGCTGCGGTCACTGCGCGCCGGCGACGGTGTGGCGTGCACCTATGACCCACTGACCTATGCATGGAAGGCGCATGCGCGCT
>RFQW01000193.1 GCA_009924765.1 Planctomycetota bacterium
CATCGGCCGGCGCGCTCTTCAGGATCGTGGCGATCGCGTCGCGCGTGAAGGTCAGGCGCACATCGCGACCCTCCTCCACCTTCAGCACCACCACATCGGACTTCACCTCGGCCACGAAGCCGATCATGCCGCCGGTGGTCATCACGCGATCATGCTTCTTCAGTTCGGCAAGCAGCTTCGCCTTCTGCTTCTTCTGCTTGCGCGCACTGAAGGTGCTGAGCAGGATCATGCCCACGAGCACCGGGATGAGCACCCAGAACATGTCGGCACCCGGAGGCGCCGAGGCCGGCTGCGTGGTGGTGCCCGGCGCGGCGGTGCCGGTGGTGACGGGTGCGGGTGCCGGCGTTGCGGGCTTGCCGGCGAGCGAAGGTCCATCCTGTGGTGCCAAGGTCATTCGGGGTCTCCAGTGGGCTGTTCGCGGGCTGCCGAGAGGCATGGCCAGTCCGTTTCGAGCGCAGACCATGCATTGCAACCGATTGCCCGCCGAATGGCAAGCATGAGCCTCTGGTACAGGCGCACGTTGTGCAGGCTCACCAGGGTCGGACCCAGCATTTCTCCCGCGGAAAACAGGTGCCGGAGGTAGGCCCGGCTGAATCCGCCGGCGCAGGTCTGGCAGTCGCAATCGGCCTCGATCGGGGCCTGGTCGTCGGCAAAGCGGGCGTTCCGGAGCCGCAGCGCACCCTCGCGGGTGAAGGCCAGTGCGTTGCGCCCATTTCGGGTCGGCAGCACGCAGTCGAACATGTCCACGCCTGCGGCGACGGCGATGGCGATGTCGCGCGGATAGCCGACCCCCATCAGATAGCGAGGCTTCGCGTCGGGCAGCAGTGGCGCGGTGAAGCGAACGGTGTCGGCGATGCGTTCCGGACTCTCGCCCACCGCCACGCCGCCGATGGCGTAGCCGGGCAGCTCGATCTCGCAGGTGCGCGCGGCGCTCTCCTTGCGCAGTTCGAGATGCGTGCCTCCCTGCACGATGCCGAACAGCGCCTGCGCATCGGGGCGCGCATGCGCCGCCTTGCAGCGGTGCAGCCACGCCACGCTGCGATGCATCGCCTCGCGCACGCGCTCCATCGGCACTTCGGCTGCCGCGGGCGGGCAATCGTCGAAGGCCATGATGATGTCCGCGCCGATCAGGTTCTGCGCGCGAATGCTCACCTCGGGCGTCATGCGAACCTTCGCGCCATCGACGAACGACGAGAAGGTGACGCCATCGTCGTCGAGCGTTCGGATGTCCGCCATGGAGAAGGCCTGGAAGCCACCCGAGTCGGTCAGGATGGGGGCGTTCCACCGCATGAAGGCGTGGCTCGAACCGAACTTCGCGATGCGCTCGGCACCGGGCCGCAGCATGCAGTGCAGCGTGTTGTTCAGGATGATCTGGCTGCCGGTGGAACGCACCTGCTCGGGCGTGAGCCCCTTCATGGCGGCAGCCGTGGCCACCGGCATGAACGCCGGCGTGTCGAAGACGCCATGCGGCGTGTGCACACGCCCCAGTCGCGCGCCGTTCTCGCTCGAACGCTGCAGGATTTCCAGTCGGATGGCCATGCCTAGCGTCGACTCGCCTCGCGAAGCGTCTGGCGTTCGGCATCGGTGAGGCTGTGCAGCCCCTGCTGCTGGATCTTGTCCAGGATGCGGTCGATCTCGGCGACCGCCACCACGCCCGACACGCGACCGCGACGAATGCGTCGCGAGCGACTGGTGGGATCCACGCGACCCATCCAGTCGAAGAGCGCATGCAGCACATCCGGGCGACGGATCAGCACGAAGCCCGCGATGGCGCCACCCAGGTGGGCCGCCTCGCCACCCGCATTGTCGAGCCCGAAGAAGATGCTGAGCAGCGCCACGCCGACCAGCGCGTAGGCAAGCGTGCGCAACTGCATCGGCAGCACGAAGAACACCAGCACTTCGGCGCGCGGTGCCAGGAACGCCGAGGCCATGATCACGCCGAACACGCCGGCGCTTGCACCGACAAGCGGCGTGGTGACCGCGTTGGGCAGCACGAACGGCAGGTGCATGCCCTGCGGCGCATGGGTGCCCAGATAGTTCAGCAGCAGATACATCGCGGCGCCGCAACTTCCGCAGAGCAGATAGAAGGCCCCGTATCGCTTGCCGCCGAGGTAGCGCTCCACCACCGGTCCGAAGAACCACAGTCCCATCATGTTGTAGATGAGGTGCGTGAGGTTGGCGTGCAGGAACTGGAATCCGATGAAGCGCCACACCTGCGGAAATCCGGGGCCGGAGCCGCTGTCGCCAAGCAGCGCCGTGCTGGTGCTGAAATGCAGCCACGCGTTCAGCGGCGTGCTGCGCAGCGAGAACGCGAGTCCCACCACATTGCCGCCCTGCTCGAGCGGCTGCACCCACACATCCTTGCTGGCCAGACGCACGCGCTGCGCCGCCGCAACCACGCCGGGACCCCATTGCTGCACCGCCTGGGTCAACGGGATCGCGCTGCCCGCGAGCTTGGCCGTGGCGAATTCGGCCGGCAACGGCTGGCCTTCGAGGGTGGTCCGATCGATCACGATGTTCGACCCGCGGCGACCGCCGAAGAATCCGTCGATCATGAACACGGCCACGCACAGCGCGATGATCACGCCGTTCACGCTCCATCCGCGCATCATGGGGCGGGCGCGTGCCTGCGTGCGGTTCCAGTCTCGATCGGCAAAGCCCATCGTGCGAGCCTAGCGGATACCGCCGCCCTCATCTCGCCGCCGTCGCGTGGCCGCCTTGAGCCGCCATCGCTCGCGCATCGAGAGGCTCTTCATGCCGTCGCGATTGATCTTCTCCAGGATGCGGTCGATCTCGCCCTGATCGTCGGAAGGTGCGCGACGCTGCGGCGCGATCCGTTCCGGCCGTTCCTGCAGCAGCGCATCGGTCGCCTCCACGCGAACCACGGTCTCGCGGCTCGCGATCCACACCAGCAACGCCAGGGCCGACATCGTCCAGCCGTCGAAGGCGAGTCCCGCCACGAGCAGGGCCACCGCGCACACCACGCCTGCGCGCGCCACGAGATGCGCCGTCGCGCTCCAGCCGCGGCGCTCGGCCAGCACCGCAAGAAGCACCTGCCCTCCCGTGAGCGGAAACGCGGGCAGCGCGCCGAGCGACAGCGTCACCATCAGGCTCCACTGCAGCAGCCACAGACATTCGATGCCGACACCCGCACTCGTGAGCGAGAGCTCGCGATAGCCCTCCAGACTCCAGGGCAGCGGCACGGCGCCGTTGAGCACGCGCCCTGTCTGGTGGTAGAGCACCGCTCCAACCACCGCCGCCAGAAGCGCCTGCGCCAGCCAGCCACTGGCCGCACACCACGCCGAGCCGCCCTCACGATCGCCGGCATCGGCGGTGCAGAGACCACCAAGCGGCCAGAGCAGCCATTCGTCCAGATCCCCGCCAATGCGCCGATAGCACAGCGTGCGTGCCAGCTCATGCAGCACCGACAGCGCGAAGAACGAAGCCATCAGCATCGCCGTTGGCGGCAGCGCCAGCGTCCGGCCCCCTGCCGACACGCTTGATCGCAGCAACTCCACCGCGATCAGCAGCAGAAAGAGCGCATGCACCCGCACGGAGACGCTGCCAAGACGGCACAACGGCAACGACCAGGTCATGGGCGATTCGAGGCGCGCGCGTTCGCTGCGGAAATCCCCGGCCACGCCACCTGCCGCCGGCGGCTCGGGCTCGTCGCTCCATGACGTCATGTCCGCGCGCCCTGCCACAGGTGGAACGCCGCGATGGTCTTGCCGTCCTGAATGCGCCCGTCGCGGATCCACGCAGCCACGGTGTCTGGCGTCTCCAGCAGCACCTCGATGCGCTCACCCGGCTGCAGATCACGCGGCACGGGCGTGAGGCCTCGCGCCTCGAAGACATGCATCCATTCATCCGCGAAGCCGGGGCTGGTCAGGAAGGTGCCGATCGCACGGACATGCTCCGCGCGGTAGCCGGTCTCCTCGATCAATTCGCGACCGGCCGCCGTTGCCGGGGCCTCGCCCGATTCCAGCTTGCCGGCGCAGAACTCCACCAGCCACCGCTGCACGCTCACCCGGTAGTTGCGGATCAGCACCAGCCGGCCATCGTCCAGGCACGGCACCACCGTGATTGCGCCCGGATGCCGAACGATGTTGCGCGTGTGCTCGTGTCCGGCGTCGTCGCGCCAGGTCACGCGGTCCACGCCGAACACGTCGCCCTGCAGGATTCGGGTGGTTTGCATGAATCGCCTCGGCGGGGATGATACGGGGATGAGCGACCAGCCCGACATCGCGTTGCGCGTGAAGGACCTGCACAAGTCCTTCGGCCCGCTGAAGGTGCTGCGCGGCACCACGCTGGCCTTTCCGCGCGGCCGCACCACCGTGGTGCTGGGCCCCAGCGGCTGCGGCAAGAGCGTGATGCTGAAGCA
>RFQW01000194.1 GCA_009924765.1 Planctomycetota bacterium
ATGCCCGGCCCCTGATCCCGCACGGTGATGTCCACGCCGTCGGCGCAGGACGTGGCACCAAGCTCGACCATGGTCCCGTCCGACGCGTAGCGGATGGCGTTGCTGACCAGGTTGCCGATGGCCTGCTCGGCCAGCAGCGTGTTGGCGTGCACCGACAGGCTGGGGCTGGCGTTGCGCGTCAGGCGAATGCCGCGTGCTTCCGCGGCGGGGCCCAGTTCGGCCTCCACCCAATCGAACAGGCGATCCACCGTGACATCGGCCATCTCGAGGCGCTCCCGCGAGCCCGGACTCTCCACGAAGGAGAGCGAAAGCAGGTCCTCCACGAGCGCGCCGAGCCGCGAGGCGTTTCGGTGCACGATGTCCAGGAAGCGTCGCGCGGTGTCGGGATCCTCCATGCCCACCTGCAGCAGCGTCTCGACGTAGCCGCGGATGTTGGTGATGGGGGTGCGCAGCTCGTGACTCACGTTGGCCGCGAAATCGCTGCGCATGCGATCGAGCGAGCGCGCCGCCGTGACATCCGACAGCAGCAGCAGGGCGCCGGCGGGTCGACCTGCCTCGTCGGCCACGCAGGCCACGCGCACCTCGGTGACCAGGCCCGGCACGCCCGGCGGTTCGATGTCGCGCTGCTCGCGCCCGCCCGCGGTGAACGCGTGCGCAACGGCGTCGTTGAGCGCTGGACTGCGCGTGCACTCCTGCAAAAGGCGGCCGCGCGCGATCTCGGGATCGAAGCCCAGCAGTCGTCCCGCGATGTCGTTGGCATCCAGCACGTGCTGCTGCGCATCGAGGATCACCAGTCCCTCGTGCAGCGCCTCCTGCAGGATGCGCCGACGCAGGCGTTCGTTCGCGGCGGCATCACGGGCTGCGCGAACCGATGTGGCGAGTTCGCCGGCGTTCCGCCTGATACCCTCGAGTGCATCATGCACCTGCATCGGAAGCGATGCGCGCACGCCCTCGGCGATGCGATGCATGGCATCCGACAGGCGATGCGCGTCACGCGACAGTCGCAGCGACCACACCAGCCACATCGCCGATGTCGCCGCGCCCGCGCCGGCTGCCACGGCAGGACCGGCCGCCACCCACGCGATCGCGATGGCGAGCAGCGAGGCAGCGGGAAGCAGGATGTGGGTGGCGGTTCTGGGGTTCATTCCACTGAGGCGGCATCGCCTTCAGCGAAACGATAGCCGACGCCGCGCACGGTCTCGATGAGCGCCCCCAGCTCGCCCATCTTGCGACGCAGCGCGGTCATGTGCACATCCACGGTTCGGCTGGAAAGCACCACGTTTCGGCCATGCACGGCGGTGATGATCTGGTCCCGTGTTCGAACGAATCCGGGGCGCAGGGCCAGGAAGTGCAGCATGCCGAACTCGGTCAAGGTGAGCTCGACGGGCTTGCCGTCGATGGTGGTGACATGGCGTTCCGGATCCACGCCCAGCCGACCGCCGGCCAGATCGATGCGTCGCGGCGCGGCGGGCTTGGCATCGGCGCTGCGGCGCAGCACGCTCTTCACGCGGGCCACCAGCACGCGCGGGCTGAACGGCTTGCTCAGGTAGTCGTCTGCGCCCAGCTCGATGCCGGCCACCACGTCGGCCTCGTCGCCCTTGGCGGTGACCATGATGACGCCGATGCGGCGGTGCTCATCGCTGGCACGGATGCGCCGACAGATCTCCAGGCCATCGAGGTCCGGCAGCATCAGGTCGAGAACCACCACATCGGGCGGTGTCTTGCGGATGAACTCCAGTGCTGCCTTGCCGCGGTGCGCGATCGAGGCGTCGAATCCCGCCCGTTGCAGGTGGAACTGGACGAGGTCGGCGATCTCGCGTTCATCCTCGACGATCAGCACGGTGGGACGCGTCATGCGGCGCAGGCTAGACGCAACCCGGTCGCGAGCTCAATGGAACCTGTTGGGTGGCCGTGAAGATTTGGTTCAGGTCGCGGGCAGGCACCAGAGGCCATCGCGCGCGTGCGTGGCGCCGCGCCGCGTGACGGCGGGCAGCGTGATGGGCACGCCATCGAGCGCAAGCAGCCCAAGCACGGCCATTTCCGCTGATTCGCGGGCTTCCACGGGCACGCCGCGATCCGCGCTGTGGTGGGTTGGAACGCCCCCGGCGCCACGCTGTATCGAAGCACAGAGTGCGCGATTCCGGGCACCACCACCCGCCAACACCAGTTGTTTCGCGGCCGGTGCGCGCAGCATGGCGGTGGCGGCGATGTGTGCGCCGATCGCGTCGCAGGTGGTGGCGAGCAGATCGGCGGGTCGGAGCGAGCGGGCGTGTCGAGCAACCCATGTCACGGCTTCATCGCCGGTGCCCAGCGAACGGCCGGCCCGGGTGGTGTGCTCCAGCAAGGCGAGCAGTTCGTGTCGTGCATCGGGCGATGGGGTGCCGGATGCGGCGCATGCGCCATCGCGATCGAAGGGTTGCTGCAGCGCCGTGCGCGCGGCGGCATCCAGGAGGTGGTTGCATGGGCACACATCGGCGCCACCGATCGCGTCCAGCGTTGCATCGGCGCCCGGAAGCCAGGTGATGTTGCAGAAGCCCCCAAGGTTCACGATGACCTGCGGTGCGCCGTCTCGAAACAGGATCCAGTCGGCCAGAGGCGTGATCGGTGCGCCCTGGCCCCCGAGTGCGAGGTCGGCGCCTCTCAGGTCGCTCACCACCGGGCAGCGAAGCGCGTGCGCCACGGGCCACGGGTTCACCAACTGGCATGACAGTGGGGGGGCGTGGAAGATCGTCTGGCCATGGATGGCCGCAAGGTCGATGCGGCGTTCACCGGCCATGGCCTGCATCGCCTGAGCATGCAGGCGGCCGAAATCGAGCGCCAGTGACGCGAAATCGCGCGCGCTCAGCGCAGCGCCTTCGGCGGCGGCACGAAGCCGCGGCCGCAGCCCACCCAGATCGTGCGTTGCGTGCGCCTCGATCTGCACGCGCATCGACAAGCCTTCGCCCGATGCGCGGATCAGCGAAACATCCAGCGCATCAAGGCTGGTTCCGGTCATCGTGCCAAGGGCCCATCGTTCGCGCATGCCGCCATCGTCGCCGACGCGCGCGCCTGCGTCGAGGGGCCGGGTCGGCTACCTTTGGGAAATGCTGAAGCGGATTCTCGTCACTGGCGGCGCCGGATTCCTGGGTTCGCACCTCTGCGACAGGCTGGTGCGCGAAGGGCACGACGTGATCTGCCTCGACAACTTCTTCACCAGCCAGAAGGGCAACGTGGATCACCTGCTCGACTGCCACAATTTCGAGCTGGTGCGGCATGACGTGGTGGACCCGTTCCGCTTCGAGGTGGACGAGATCTACAACCTGGCGTGTCCGGCCGCGCCGGGACACTACCAGTACAACCCGATCAAGACCATGAAGACCAGCGTCATGGGCGCGATCAACAGTCTGGGGCTTGCCAAGCGCGTGCGCGCCCGCATTCTGCACACCAGCACCAGCGAGGTGTACGGCGATCCGGACGTGCATCCGCAGCCCGAGAGCTATCGCGGCAACGTGAATCCGATCGGCCCGCGCGCCTGCTACGACGAGGGCAAGCGCGCCGCCGAGACGCTGATGTTCGACTACCACCGACAGCACGGCGTGCGCATCAAGGTGGTGCGCATCTTCAACACCTATGGCCCGCGCGTGCATCCCTTCGACGGTCGCGTGGTGAGCAATTTCATCCGCCAGGCGCTGGCGGGCGAAAGCATCACGCTGTACGGCGATGGTTCGCAGACGCGGAGTTTCTGCTTCGTGGACGACATGATCGACGGCCTGATCCGCATGATGAATGCATCGGACGACTTCACCGGGCCCGTGAATCTGGGCAACCCCGACGAATTCACGGTGCTGGAACTGGCGAAGAAGGTGGTGGCCATCGCCGGAAGCAAGTCGACCGTCAGCACGGGCAAGCCGCTGCCTGCCGACGACCCGGCGCGCCGCCGCCCTGACATTTCGCTGGCGAAGGCGAAGCTCGATTGGCAGCCGAAGGTGGCGCTCGACGAGGGGCTGAAGCGCACGATCGAGTGGTTCCGGTCGATCGAACTCGGCGACTATCGCCCACCCACACCGAACTACTGATTCAGTCTGGATTTGTGGCAACCGAAAATGTGTCCGAAAAAGGGCCCTGTTTCGGGGCGATGATGTGTGCTGTCAATAGGCTGCCATCCAAAGTTCAGTACCCGAAAAAGTACCGAACAGAAGGTTGACGGACCGAAGGAGATCGGGTACGAACAACACCCGAACAGAGAGCCGAACGCGGCACAGCACACATCCGGCCTGCAGACGCAGGCCACAACCGGCCCAAAGGGCCAGCCAAGGAAGGTCGAATCATGGTTGCACCAATCGCATCGAAGGACGGATCCAGCAACGGCAAGAACGAAGTGAAGGGCG
>RFQW01000195.1 GCA_009924765.1 Planctomycetota bacterium
GCGCGATCGGCGGTGGCACGCCTGGCGAGGCCACGCGCCGACTGCGCAAGGCGTGGCTGGACACGGTGGAGGCCCAGACATCGGCCTGATCGGCGCGCGCGTGTGGACAAGTTTCCTGCGGGGTTCGATCGGGAATGGCAGGCCACTACCATGGGTCAGGCGGCGGAGCCGCCGAGGAGATCGACCGGTCGTTCATGCCTGAAGTTGCCCACCCCACGTTCGTCCACCTGCATCTGCACAGCGAGTACAGCCTGCTCCACGTTCGTCCACCTGCATCTGCACAGCGAGTACAGCCTGCTCGATGGTGGCAACAAGATCGATGCGCTGGTTGCGCGGGTGAAGGCACTCGGCATGGACGCGGTGGCGGTGACCGATCACGGCAACCTGCATGCCGCGATGGAGTTCTACGAGGCGGCGCGCGCCGCAGGCGTGAAACCCATCCTGGGCATCGAGGCCTATGTGGCGCCCGCAAGCCCAACGGCATCGCGGACAGCGGGTTTCACCTGGTGCTGCTGGCCGAGACGCTGCAGGGCTGGCGCAACCTGATGAAGCTGAGCTCGGACGCCTTCCTGAACGGCTTCTACTACAAGCCGCGCATGGATCGCAGCTCGCTGGAGCAGTGGGGCGAGGGCATCATCGCGATCAACGGCCACCTGGGTTCGAGCATCGCGCACTGGCTGACCGAGTTCGCGCGCACGCAGGACCCGAAGGCGTGGGCCGCCGCGCGCGAGGAGGCGCAGTGGCACGCGAAGTGCTTCGGCAAGAACGCCGAGGGCGAGCCGCGCTTCTACCTGGAATTGCAGCGTCACATCGAGGAGCAGTGGCGCATCGATCCGCTGGTGCGCAAGCTGGCCGCCGAGCTGAAGCTGCCGCTGGTGTGCGACAACGACGCGCACTTCCTGCGCAAGGAAGACCATGACGCGCATGACACGCTGTGCTGCATCTCGATGCAGAAGACCAAGGATTCGCCCGATCGCCTGATCTACAGCGAGGAGCTGTACGTGAAGGACGCGGCGCAGATGGCGGAACTGTTCGCCGACGTGCCGGAGTCGGTGGAGAACGCGGTGCGCATCGCGGCGCGCTGCGATGTGGAGCTGCCCAAGGGCGAGAGTCATGCGCCGCTGGTGCGCGTGAAGCGCGTGGGCAAGGCGCCGAAGTTCGACGCGGCGGAGCCCACGAAGTGGTTCAACGCGTTCTGCGCCGGCTTCGAGCTGCAGCCCTTCGAGGGACTGGACGGCGCCGAGAAGGAACTGGCCAAGGCGAAGAAGGAGTGCGACGATGCGCTGCGCGAATTGGCCGAGGCCGGCGCACTGTGGCGCTACGGCGCCGATGGCATCACGCCGCCCATCCGTGCACGCCTGGAGCGCGAGCTGAAGGTGCTGGCCGACAAGAGCATCTCGGCGTACTTCCTGATCGTGTGGGACTTCGTGGCGTGGGCCCGGCGCAACGGCATTCCGGCGCTGGCCCGCGGCAGCGGCGTGGGCACGATGGTGGGCTACGTGCTGGGACTCTCGAACGCGTGCCCGGAGCGCTTCGGTCTGCTGTTCGAGCGCTTCACCGACCCCGATCGAAGCGAATACCCCGATATCGACGTGGACATCTGTCAGGATGGCCGCGGTCGCGTGCTGGATTACGTGCGACAGAAGTACGGGCACGTGGCGCAGATCATCACCTTCGGTCGCCTGAAGGCGAAGGCCGCGGTGAAGGATGTGGCGCGCGTGATGGGCCTGCCGCCCGCCGAGGGCCAGCGCCTGTCGAACCTGGTGCCCGCCGAACTGCACATCACGCTGGATGAGGCGCTGCAGAAGGAGCCGCAGCTGAAGCAGGCGGCCGAGAGCGATCCGGTGATCGGCAAGGTGATCGAGCACGCGAAGGCGCTGGAAGACCACGCGCGTCACGCGGGCATTCACGCGGCCGGCGTGGTGATCGCCACGCGACCGCTGGATGACATCGTGCCGCTGTGCCGCGCCGCGGGTGGCGGCGAGGAAGTGGTGACCCAGTGGGACGGACCCACATGCGAGAAGGCCGGTCTGCTGAAGATGGACTTCCTGGGTCTTCGCACGCTGAGCACCATCGAGCGCTGCGTGCAGCTGGTGAAGGCGGGGCTGCCGGATGAGGCGGTGTGGAAGGCCGTCGGGCGCGCGCCTGGCGACGGCGGCGCGCATCCGCTGGACCTGGATCGCCTGAAGATGGACGATCAGCGCGTGCTGGGGCTGTTCCGTCGTGGCGACACGATGGGCGTGTTCCAGTTCGAATCGGGCGGCATGCGCAAGCTGCTGGTGGACATGAAGCCCGACCGCCTGGAGGACCTGATCGCGGCCAACGCGCTGTTCCGACCGGGTCCGATGGACCTGATTCCCGACTACAACGCGCGCAAGAATGGCCGGCAGGCGGTGCCCGTGATGAACGGCGAGGTGGATCGCCTGGTGAGCGAGACCTACGGCATCATGGTGTATCAGGAGCAGGTGATGCAGGTGCTGCACCACCTCGGCGGCATTCCGCTGCGCGCCGCCTACACGATCATCAAGGCCATCAGCAAGAAGAAGCAGGACGTGATCGCCAGCGCGAAGGCCGACTTCGTGAAGGGCGCCGGCACGCGCGGCATGGAGGCGCGCGCCGCCGAGGACCTGTTCGAGCTGATCCTGCGCTTCGCGGGCTACGGCTTCAACAAGAGCCACAGCACCGGGTACGCGATCGTGGCGTACCAGACCGCGTATCTGAAGACCTACTTCCCGGCCTTCTACATGGCCAGCGTGCTGAGCTTCGAGAGCCAGGCGCGCAAGATCGAGGAATGGTCGGTGTACCTGGAGGATTGCCGCAAGTGCCCGTGGCCCGACAGCACGCCACAGAAGCCGCACATCGGCGTCGAGGTGCGTCCGCCCGACGTGAACCTGAGCGCGGCGGACTTCGCGGTGGTGTTCGGCGACGGCGAGGCCGTTGACGCATGTCATGGTCACGTGCGATTCGGACTGCAGGCGATCAAGGGTGCGGGCAGCGGCGCCATCGCGGCGATCGTGGCCGAGCGCACCAAGAGCGGCGCCTTCACCGGCCTGCACGACTTCTGCGCGCGCGTGGACCTGCGCGCCGTGAACCGCGCCACCATCGAGGCGCTGGTGAAGGGTGGCGCGTTCGACTCGCTGCACGGGCTTGATGCGCGCGCGAGCATGGTGGCCACCATTCCCGACGCGATCACGGCCGGTCAGGCCGAGGCGAGCGATCGACGCAGCGGCCAGATGAACATGTTCGGCACCTTCGAGGAAGCGGCGCCCAAGGGCCCGACCGCGGCCGGGGTGCTGAAGTCGGTGCCGGCGTGGGATCGCATGACCACGCTCGCCGCCGAGAAGGACGCGATCGGGTTCCACGTGAGTGGACATCCGCTCGATGACCATCGCGCGGCGGTGCGCACCTTCTGCAGCGTTGAGACGCCGTCGATCGCGGAGATGCCGGGCGAGAGCCCCATCGTGATGGCGGGCGTGGTGACGCGCATCCGACCCACGGTGAGCCAGAAGGGCCGCGAGCCCGGCCGCCGCATGGCGATGCTGAGCCTGGCGGATCGCCATGGTCAGGTGGACGGCGTGATCTTCCCGGACAGCTTCGCCAAGAGCGGCGAGTTCCTGCAGATGGATCGGCCGGTGATCGTGGTGGGCAGCGTGGATCGTTCGCGCGCCGAGCCAAGCGTGATCGTGGATCGCGTGATCCCGATCGAGCAGGCGCCCGAGCAGCTGGCCACGCGACTGGAGATCCGCCTGCGCGGCACGAGCGCCGATGGCGACGAGCCCTTCGGCGTGGTGTGGCGCATGATCGGCGGCCTGCTGCGTCAGGCGGCGGGCGGTTCGCAGGCGCTGCAGGGTCGGCCCGTGGACACGGTGCTGCGCGTGGAACTTGAGGACGACCGCGACGTGGTGATGATGGCGCGCGGACTGCGCGTGGTTCCCACCAACGCGCTGGTGCAGCGCCTTCGCGAGACGCTTGGTGACCTTGGCGAGGTGCGCGTGATCGGTGGCTGGGTGCCGCCGCGTCGCGAGCCCAAGCGCTGGGGCTCGCCCAATCGCGGCGAAGGCGTGGCAGCCTCGGCGTGATTCAGGGACTGAGGCGCTGCGTGCGCCAGCCGCTGCCTTCGCGCTCGTACACGATGCGGTCGTGCAGCCGGTACTTGTCGCCCTGCCAGAACTCGATGCGCTCCAGCGACACGCGGTAGCCGCCCCAATGCGCCGGTCGCGGCACGGGTGCGCCGGCGAACTTCGCTTCCAGTTGGGTCTGCGCCTGCTGCAGCGCCGCGCGGTTGGCCACGGGTCGGCTCTGCTGACTGGCGCACGCGTTGATC
>RFQW01000196.1 GCA_009924765.1 Planctomycetota bacterium
GTCGTGGATCATCGAGTGGCAGTCCAGGATCACCTTCATGCCCTTGCTGCCGGCGTAGCGGATCACCTCGTCCATGATCTGCAGTGGCGTCTTGTTCACCCACTTGGGGCAGTTGCAGCCCGAGTCGGTGACCGTGGCGCTGGTGAACAGCTCCGCGTTCTTCCTGCTGCTGCTCATGTCGTAAGAACCGTCGATGTAGCCGGGCGCGGGCGACGAGGAGCTGATGTTGTCCACGGAGAACGGCAGTCGCAGCGTGTTGAATCCGAGGCTCTTGAAGTCGCGGGTCCACACGCCGGCGGGCGCGGCATTGGCGGTCTCGAAGCCCGACCAGTTGGCGCCGGTCATGCGCACATAGTTGCCGGTCTGGTCCACGATCTGGTTGCCTTCGGTGATCAGGCCGCCGTTCGGATCGGTGGCGTGGCCCGTGAGGGTGCTCGCAGGCACGCCCATCTCGCGCAGCAGCTGGTTGTACAGCGCGCGACCGTCGTCAGCCTTGCCGGCGGGAGCGGCGGCGATGAACGCCGAGCTGCTGGCGATCAGCGTGAGGGAGGCGAGCGACTTCAGGCAACGCATGTGGCAGGTGTTACGGGTGGTCATGGGCGCTTTGCTTGCGCGGGCGAACGGAATCGCCACGCGCGTGTCAGGAACGAAACCGAGTCCGTCGGCAGGCGGTGTGGAAACGGCGATCCACTCGCTTGGTCTTGACGCAATTGGTGGGAGATTCAGCAGCAGTTTCTGAACAGATCGAATCCGCACGCCTTGCAATCTGGACGCACACACAATCAGACGCAGCCCGAGGCGGGCTCGGGCAGGCCCCCACCCTACCCCGAGGAAGGGGGGGCTCCAAGTGATTTCTCCGAAAAAGGTCGGGTCGGCCGTCGCTTGCATGCCCGGAGCGCCGCGTGTGACCCGTTTTGGTTATTGCTGTCGCGAAAGGGCCTGTGCGATGTCTGCGGACAGGCGGTGCGGCCGCATTCAGCTCGGACGGCTCGGGCCTACGGGCACGGACCGAAGTCGAGCAGCATCAGGCTGATGTCGGCGAAGTCGACCGTGCCCGAGCCATCGAGATCAGCGGGGCTGCCGGCATCGCCCATCATCAGCAATGCCAGCGAAACGTCGCCGAAGTCGACCGTGCTCGTGCCGTCGAGATCCGCGGGGCAGCAGCCGCCGGTGAGATCGCACAGTCGCACCGCCACGAACTCCGCGGCCTCGACGTTCGCGTTGCCGTTGCCCGCGGGGCACTGTGCGGTGGTCTTCAGCGCGCCCGCATTCGCCGAGCCGTAGCTGGCGGCCGCCAGCAGGATGGTGTCCGGCGCGCTTCCGAACAATTGCGCGATGTCGATGGTGCCTTCGAGCACGCCACCGTTGGCGCCGGTGGACACGGCCTTGGTGGCGGTGAAGGTCTGGCTCTGCAGCTCGTTGAACCATCCGCTGAAGGCGTTGTCATTTTCGTCGGCCAGGAAGGCCTTCCACTGCATCACCTGTCCGCCCTTCGACCAGGGCGCCGCGGTGAGTGCACCGGTGTTGCCTGCAAGGAACAGGAACACGTCGTCGCCTTCGCCGGCATCCTGCGTGGCCAGGTACAGCGTGTCGCCCTGCAGTCCGGCCCACAGCGTGCGACCCGAGGTGGTGGCCACGGGCACGGCACCTGCGTCGAGCGCGCCATCCATCTTCCACGTGATCTGGGTGCCGCCCGTCACGCTGAAGTGCCAGTCCTGGCCGCCGTTGTTGTCCCAGGTGCTGGCGCCGTCGTTGAACACCACATCAAGCTGCGTCGCGGTGCTTGGCACGCTGAGCGAGCAGCGCCACAGGCCATCGGAGCCCTTGGTCATGGCGGCATCGGGTGACACCACGCTTGCCCATGCGTTGAAGCCAACGTGCGCCTTCACGCTTGTGGCGCTCGCCAGGTTGCGGCCCGATGCGTTGTAGGCGATCGTGACCGACGCGTTCGCCTGCACGGGTGATGGTGTGGTGGCCACCACCGCGCCGGTGCCGCCACCGCCGCTTCCGCCACCGCTCGATCCTGCATCGCCCACCCACACATGCTGGATCGGACTGCGCTTCACGTTGCCCTTGGTGTCGGTGGCCTGCACGTAGTAGTCCACCAGCTTGCCGGTGATGCCGGTGATGCGACCCACGCAACGCTTGGCGACGGCACCCGGCATCTCGAAGAAGTCGATGCCGCCGTCGTTCAGCGCGTTGCCCGCGGGGAAGTCGGTCACGGTCATGGGCACATCGATCCATGCGCCAACCTCCGATCCGCCCGCGTAGGTCTCGTTCTGGTTGCTGGTCAGCGGATTGCTGCCGTCGGCATCCACGCGGTACTTCAGCGTGACGCTGGCGAGCCCGCTCACGTCGTGCACGAAGGTCCACACCGCGAAGTCGCTGGACATGGTCTTCGACTGATACTTGTAGGGCGCGCCGAAATTCAGGCTGCCCGGATTCCAGGGCCAGCGCTGCGGAACCCAGATCGCGGGGCCGGTGCGATCCAGCGTGCCGCTGCCGATCGCGCCCATGGCGGCGACGTTCGCCTCGTTGCAGGCGACGGTGGGCTTCACCTCCATGTCGAGCGCGGTGCCGTAGTACATGTAGCCCGAGTTCAGCGAACCCAGGAAGAAGTGCCATGCCTTCTCGCTGGCGCGACTGGCTGCCACCGGACGCAGCACATGGCTCATGCGCACGGGCAGGCCGGCGTCGGTCTGGATCTGCTCGGCGGTGTCGACCAGATTCTGGCTTGCCGTGATCACCGCCCAGTTGCGGATGTCCTCGGCCCAGCCGTTGTCCACGTCCACGTTGCCGCTGGCGTCCACGGGCGGCCAGTTCCAGTTCAGGAACTGCGGCGCGCCGAAGTCGCCGTCGGCGTTCACCCACGCGCCGTCCTCAACATGCACGACATCGTTCGAGGGCACGGGCCAGTCGTTCAGGTACTTCTGCACCACGGTTGGCACGTAGCCCGCCGCGTTTGCCTGCGAGACGATGTTGGGCACCGCCTCCATGTAGTAGCTGTAGCCGCCGCCCCAGGCGTTGTCGCCGTCGTGGGCCAGCACCGTCAGCATCGGGCGATTCGCCGGGTTCTTCGCCTGCAGCGTGTCCAGCTGCGAGGTGGGCAGCGGGTTGTAGCCGTCAAGCCAGCCCAGGCTCTGCGAGCAGGGCACCACGATCACGCTGCTCTCCACGCCGGTGGTGGGGTTCACGTACTTGGCGCGGTGCGGCGTGAACGCCATCGGCATCGCTTCGGCGGGTGCGCAGCCGCGACTGATGCTGAGGCGGAACCAGTCGGCGCCGTTCGCGTTCACCTGATCGGCCTTGTTGGGTGGATCGCAGTTCACGCCGCCGCTGCCGAGCTGCAGCGGAAAGTCCGGACACGCGCGGCTGATCTTCTCGCCGCTCACGAAGGTCCACTCGATGCCGGCTTCCTGCAGCAGCGGAATGATGCGCTCGCTGAAGGCCATCTCGCTCGGGAAGAAGCCCTTCGAGATCGCCGGCGTGGCACCGAACGCCTCGGGGTAGATCTCCTTGTACAGCGCCAGTTCCTTGCGGATGGTGGTGTCGTCCACCAGCGGCAGCAGCGCATGGTGGAAGCTGAACTGCACGATGTCCATGCGCGGCACGTTGGTGCCGCTGGACGCGGTGGTCCAGTTGCGTGCCTCGCGCCAGCCGCCGTACCAGTTGGTGCCGTAGCCGAGTTGGCCGCCCGTCTCGGCGAAGCTCTGGATGTTCTCGATCAGTCCGCCGCTGAAGCTCACCTGCGCGCCGGCCTCGGCGCTCCAGCGGATGCTGTTCACGCAGTCGCGCGGTCGGTACTGGTACGCGGCCACGCGATCATCCAGTCCGAAGATGGCGCGGAGATCGTTCGCAGGGTGCGCAGCGCCGCCATCGCGTCGCTGGATGCTCTGCCAGGCGCGCTCGTAGCGCGTGCCGTTGGCATCGGGCCAGTAGATGGGCTGCTCCATGTGCCACAGCCAGGTCAGGTTCAGTTTTTCGGCGGCCGCGGGTGCCGCGCAGGTCAGGCAGGCAAGCAGGGCCAGTTGGCGCGCGCGGGGTCCCATCGGGTCTTCAACATAACCCGGCGGCGCGAGCTTCCAAGAGGGTGTTGAGGCGATTTGCAGACTTTTTCACGCGTTCAATCGACAGGCGCCCCGTACGAACCGCCTGCGCCAGCGCCTCGATCACGCGTCGCTGGCGATCGATGCGGTGACACACCAGCACATGATCGCAGCCGGCCTCGATGGCGCGCACCGCGGCCTCGCCCACCTCGAAGCGGTCGGCGATGGCCTGCATCTCGAAGTCGTCGGTGATCACCAGG
>RFQW01000197.1 GCA_009924765.1 Planctomycetota bacterium
TGGTGGAGCCCGGCTTCATCCGCGTGGAGGCCGACGAAGGCACCTACAACATGCACGTGATGATCCGCTTCCAGTTGGAGCGGGCCATGATCAAGGGCGACCTGAAGGTGGCTGATCTGCCAGGCGTGTGGAACGGCCTGTACAAGGACTACCTGGGCCTGACGGTGCCGGATGACCGCCGCGGCTGTCTGCAGGATGTGCACTGGAGCATGGGCGCCATCGGCTATTTCCCCACCTACACGCTGGGCACGCTGCTGGCGGCCCAGCTGTTCGAGAAGGCCCGAACCGACCTTCCCGGCCTGGAAGAGGGCTTCGCGCGGGGCAACTTTGCGCCATTGCTGGCGTGGCTGCGCACCAATGTGCATGCCCACGGCCGGCGATATCGGCTGGATGGCCTGTGCCGCAAGGTGACAGGGCAGCCACTTTCGGCGGATCCGCTGATGCGGCACCTCGAAGGCAAGCTTTTGCCCCTGTACGGACTCGCATAAAGATCGCATTTGGTGTTCGGAATCAGGCCGAAGCCCCGATACACTGCGGGGCTCTTTATGCAACTCCGAAACGTCGCCATCATCGCTCACGTCGACCACGGCAAGACCACCCTCGTGGATGCCATGCTCCGACAGTCCGGAACCTTCCGCGCCAACGAGGCAGTTGCCGAGTGCGTGATGGACTCGAACCCGCTCGAACGCGAGCGCGGCATCACCATCCTGGCCAAGAACTGCGCGGTCACCTACCAGGTGCGCAAGGGGCCGATGGCCGGCACCGTGATGCGCGTGAACATCATCGACACGCCGGGCCACGCCGACTTCGGTGGCGAGGTGGAGCGCGTGCTGCGCATGGCCGACGGCTGCGTGCTGCTGGTGGATTCGCTCGAGGGTCCGATGCCGCAGACGCGCTTCGTGCTGCAGAAGGCGCTGCAGATCGGCCTGAAGCCGATCGTGGTGGTGAACAAGTGCGATCGTCCGGATGCACGCGCCGACGAGGTGGTGAACGAGGTGTTCGACCTGCTGGTCGACCTCGGCGCCGATGAACTGGCGCTGGACTTCCCGGTGCTGTTCGCCAGCGGCCGCGACGGCTGGGCCAGCTTCGACCGCAACAAGCGCGACGCCGGCGTGGAGGATCTGTTCGAGGCGATCATCGATCGCGTGGACGCTCCCACGAACGATGCCACCGGACCGCTGCAGTTCCTGGTGACGAATCTCGACTACAGCGGCTACGTGGGCCGCATCGCCATCGGCCGCGTGATCCGCGGCGTGATGAAGCCCGGCATGGCCGTGGGCATGTGCCGCGAGAGCGGCAAGATGGACCGAGGCCGCATCACCAAGCTGAGCCAGTTCACCGGTCTTGGCCGCACCGAGGCCCAGGAAGTGGTGGCCGGCGACCTGTGCTGCGTGGAAGGCCTGCCCGACATCGCCATCGGCGACACGATCGTGCACCCGGATCATCCCGAGGCGCTGCCGCGCGTGAGCGTGGACGAGCCGACGCTGCACATGGTGTTCCGCATCAACGATGGTCCGCTGGGTGGCAAGGAAGGCAAGTTCGTCACCAGCCGCCAGATCAGCGAGCGCCTGGATCGCGAGCTGCGTTCGAACGTGGCCCTGAAGGTTTCCCCGGGCGACAGCGCCGACGAGTTCCGCGTGAGCGGCCGTGGCCTGCTGCACCTGGGCGTGCTGCTGGAGACGATGCGTCGCGAAGGCTTCGAGCTGACCGTGGGCAAGCCCGAAGTGATCGAGCGCGAGATCGACGGCGTGACCTGCGAGCCCTGGGAGCGTCTCACGCTCGACGTGGAGAACTCCGGCATGGGCGCGGCGCTCGAGCTGCTGGGTTCGCGCGGCGGCGAGATCGGCAAGGTGGATCCCCGCGGTACCCGCATGCACATCGAGGCGGACATTCCGGCGCGCGGCCTGATCGGTCTGCGCACCCGACTGCTCAACGCGACCGGTGGCGAAGCGGTGATGCACCACGCCTTCGCCGCATGGCGCCCCGTGTCGCCCAACGCCGTCAAGCCACGCGCCAACGGCGTGATGATCGCCAACGAGTCCGGCCCGGCAACCAGCTATGCACTGGAGCCGTTGAGCGAGCGCGCGGTGATGTTCGTGCGCCCCGGCGACGTGTGCTACGAAGGCATGCTGGTGGGCGAGAACAGCCGTGACAACGACCTGGTGGTGAACGCCACGCGCGTGAAGCCCTTCAGCAACGTGCGCGCGGCCAGCAAGGACGCCACCGTGGTGCTGAAGCAGCCCCGCATCATGAGCCTTGAAGCCGCCCTCGAGTACATCGAGGAGGACGAGCTGGTCGAGATCACGCCGACCGCCGTTCGCACGCGCAAGAAGCTGCTGAAGGAAACCGACCGCAAGCGCGTGGAGCGTTCCGAGCGCAGTCGCGCCGAGGCACTCGCCCGGGAGGCCTGATGCCCACGCTGGTGATGAAGTTCGGCGGCACCTCGGTGGCCGATCCGGAACGCATCCGGCGGGCGGCGCGACGGGTCGCCGAGGCGAAGGCCGACGGTCACCAGGTCGCGGTGGTGGTGAGTGCCATGGGGCACACCACGGATGAATTGATCGGTCTGGCCGGGAAAGTGGCCCGCGAGCCGGCTCGGCGCGAGCTGGACGCCCTCATGAGCACCGGAGAGGCCGTCAGCGCCGCACTGACCGCGATGGCCCTCGAGGACCAGGGCCTGCCTGCCCGCAGTCTGAACGCCTTCCAGTGCGACATGCGAACCGACGGGGGACACGGCCGGGCACGCCTGGAAGGGGTGGACGCCGACGGCCTGCACCGCATGCTGGAGCAGGGGGTGATTCCCGTGGTGACCGGCTTCCAGGGCATTGCCGCCTCGGGCGACATCACCACGCTGGGGCGGGGCGGCAGCGACACCACCGCGGTTGCCATCGCCGCTGCGCTGGCCGTTCAGCGCGACGGGGGATGCTGCGAGATCTACACGGATGTGGACGGCGTGCACACCGCCGATCCGCGCCTGGTGCCCGATGCCCCAAAGCTGGGTGCCATCACCTACGACGAGATGCTGGAACTTGCCGCGATGGGTGCGGGCGTGATGCACGCGCGCGCCGTCGTGTTCGGGCAACGCCACGGCGTGCCCATTCATGTCCGCCACAGCCAGCGCCCCGAGCCTGGCACCATGATCCAACGGGAGACGCCGCACATGGAATCGATCGCCGTCATCGGATGCGCCCTGAAGACCGACCTGGGTCGCGTGCACCTGCAGGGGGCGTGCAGGGCCTGGTGTTCAGCGCCATCGCCAGCCGAGGCCTGATCGTGGACGACATCATCCAGACCGAGGGCGCCAACGCCGTCGATCTGGCCTTCACCGTGGAGCATGGCGATCTGCCCGAGGTGAAGACAGCGGTGGGCGAGGTGCTGCAGCGTCTGGGCAGCGGCCGCATCGATCTGGAGATCGGTCTGGCCAAGGTGAGCGCCGTGGGAACAGGCATGCGCAGCCACGCTGGCGTTGCCAGCCGCATGTTCCAGGTGCTTGGCGACGCGGGCGTGCCGATCCGCAACATCACCACCAGCGAGATTCGTATCAGCTGTCTGGTGCCGCAGGAGCATGGCGAGCGATCGCTGCGACTGGTGCACGAGGCGTTCGGCCTGGCGCTTGGCGAGCGTGTCACGCTGCAGCGACAGCTTGGCACGGTGTAAGCCTTCGCCGGCCGTCGGCCGATTCAGCCATCAACGAATGAAAGCGCCCCAGGCACGGAGCCTGGGGCGCTGTGTTGCATCGTTGGTTGTTCGCCTGCGCTTACTGGCAGGGGCCGAACGAGAGCAGCAGGAAGGACACGTCCGACGCGCCCACCTCGCCGTCGCCGTCCAGATCCTCGGGGCAGCCCTGGCAGGGGCCAGCCGAGAGCAGCAGGAACGAGATGTCGCCGGCGGTGGTGTCGCCGTCGCCGTCCAGATCGCTCGGGCACAGGTTTGCCGGAGGAATGGCCGTGATCTCGAAGTCGTCGATGTTCCAGCCGCCGAACACGATGCTGGTGTCCGTGGGCCCGATGGTCCAGCGGAAGTACACGGTTGGCTGGTTGTCGGCGATGCCGGAGATGTCGTACGTCACCTTCAGCCACGCCTGATCCTTCAGCGTGGCGCCGTTGCTCCACAACGTGGTCCAGTTGGTGCCGTCATTGCTGACGGCGAAACTGGCCTTGTCGTAGGTGCTGGATTCCACGCACAGCCATCGCCAGAAGCCCACCTTGGTCGCGGTCAGGCCCGTGCAGTCGAAGGCCTTCGACGTGAGGGTGTAGGCCGGCATGCTGTTGGTGTAGTCGCCGGCCAGG
>RFQW01000198.1 GCA_009924765.1 Planctomycetota bacterium
AGGTCGGGCATCATGCGGCGCCATGACCACGCACCTGCCAAGTGACACGCCCTTCACGCTTCGAGCCGCCGGCACCGACCTCACCATCGAGCCGCAGGCAGGCTGCGTGGCCACCAGCTGGCGACTTGGCGCACGCGAACTGCTCGCGCTGCCGGCCCCGCGCGAGGCCTTCCTGAAGTCGGCGCGCACGGGCGGCATTCCGCTGCTCTATCCCTACGCCAATCGGCTTCGCACCGACCGATTCACCGCGGCAGGTCGCGAGGTGAACCTCGCCCTCCAACCCGACCTGAAGCGCGACGGCAACGGACTGCCGATCCACGGGTTGCTGCTTCGATGGAATCAGTGGAGCGTCGAGCGGCTTGACGATTCGTCGGCTCGCGCCAGCATCGCGTGGGCCGAGCATGCGAGCCTCATGCGGGCGTTCCCCTTCAAGCACACCCTGCGCGTGATGTGGAAACTTGCCGCGATCGATGGCGGCGCCTCCCTTCGCGTGACCACCGAGATCGATGCGGACGGTGACATGGACGTACCGGCCGCCTTCGGATGGCACCCCTACTTCGCCATCACCAATCCAGCCAACGCGCAGGTGCACATGCCTTCCCGCCGGCCGATCACACTCGACGCAAACGGTGTCCCAAACTTGCCGATGCAACCCGGCTCCACCGTTGCAGCGCATGCCATGCCCGCATGCGGCGGCGAGGATGCGCTGTTCGCGCTGGATGCTGCCACGCCCATCACCGCTCGCATCACGCAGTCCGACCTCGACACATCGATCACCTTCGGCAACCCGTATGCGTTCATGCAGCTCTATGCGCCGAAGGTGGCACCCAATGCGGCAGGGTTCGCCTGCATCGAACCCATGCTGTGCGCAACCAGCGCGCTGAGCGATTGCAACGCACCGGTGGTGCGCGCGGGCACCACCCTGCAGGCGGTCTTCGAGATTCGGGCAACAGCGGCCGGCGTACCGTGAGCGCGACCGGCGCACTCACTTGCGCGACAGGCGCTCGAGTTCGTGACCTGGCGGCGGCGGACAATCGGGATTGATCCATCGGATGACCGCAGCCCAGCCGGCGCTTTCCTCGTCGTGTGGCAGGTAGCCGCGGATCGCGGTCACCGCATCCCATCCATCATGCAGGTGCGCAGTCAACACCGGATCGGTGAGTTCGGCCTGCTTCACCTTGCTGATGTACATGTTCGGTTCCAGCGACGCGACGAAGCGCCCGTACCCCGGCATTCGGCTGCCGCCGACCATGCGCCACAACCTCCGCGCCTGCACCAGTTCACGCGCCGCCTCCGTGAGCGCCGCGCGATGCCGTGATGCTGGTGCTCAGGCGCAACCATCAGATCGGCGCCGTACAGCGTGTGACCCGCGACCGGATCGTGATCGGCGAAGGAGTCTCCAGCCGTCATGGTGTCCCACGAATCGTCGATGTGAAACGCCGACATGTGCACGATCAGCGTGAAGTGCACACCCGCCACCGCGCCGGAAGCCTGGTGCACCGTCACGAACTGCCCCTCGGGAAAGCGCTGGTGATGCGCCTCCAGTTCGGCCTGCGTGTAGGGCCGCTCGGTCGGATACACCGCAGCACAGATCCGACCCACAGCCTCGTAATCGGCCTGCGTCATGGATCGGAGGGCGTAACCGGCTGGCAGGTGCACCGATGCGGATGGCATGCGCGCACGGTAGCGCAACGCAGGCGCTCGCGCGCACAGCAGGTCAGGCTCCAAATCGTCGCGCAATGACTGCACCACCTGAACGTGGTCGTACGGTGCCCCTGCACCATCAAGGAGCCGACCATGCCCATGCAGACCCTGCACGACCTTTTCATCGAACAGCTGAACGAACTCTTTGCCGGCGAGGCGGCCAGCATCCAGGCCATGCAGGCCCTGCGCCGTGCGGCATCCAATCCGCGCCTCGCCAAGCTGCTCGAGGCGCACGAGCGCGAATCCGAGAAGCACGCGGCACGGCTTGAGGACATCTTCGACTCGCTCGAAGTGGTGCCTCGCCGCGCCGGCAGCCACACGTTGAAGGGCCTGTGCGACGACTGCGTGGAGTGGGCCGGCATGTCGGGTGCCGAGCCACATGTTCGCGATGCGGCACTGATCGCCGCCGCACAGCATCTGGAGCACGACGAGATCGCCGGCTACGGCTGCGCGCGCACGTGGGCCAGTCTGCTTGGGCATCGCGGCGTCGCCTCCGCACTGCAGCGCACGCTCAACGAGGAGCGTCGCGTGGACGAGCGCCTGACGCGTCTGGCCGAATCGCTGAATCGCGCCGCCGTGGAACCCGTGCCAGCGTGAACGGCGGCGTTTCAGAAGGAGCCCTCCGATGCGCAGCACGCTTCCACCATCACCAACCATCGCACCAACCGTGTGGAGCGTGTCCATTCCCTGCGAAGACGCGCGTTTGCCCGGCAAGCTGACCATTCCACCGCACGCCTCGGCGTTGGTGCTGTTCGCCCACGGCAGCGGCAGCAGCCGCCACAGTCCGCGCAACCAGTTCGTGGCGGATGTGCTGCATCAGGCGGGCATGGGCACGCTGCTGTTCGATCTGCTTACGGAGCATGAGGGCGAGGATCGGCGGAATGTGTTCGATGTTCGTCGACTGGCTGACCGCCTGCTGTCGGCCATCGGATGGTCATCGGCCCGGCACGCGACAGGTCACCTGCCGATCGGACTGTTCGGCGCCAGCACCGGCGGCGGCGCGGCCATCATCGCGGCGACGCAGCAACCGTTGGTGCGTGCGATCGTGTCGCGCGGTGGTCGACCCGATCTTGCAGGCCCATGGCTTGCCCACCTGACGGCGCCAACACTGCTTCTGGTGGGCAGCGAGGACACCGAGGTGCTCGCACTCAATCGTCAGGCGCTGGCGAGCATGCGGGGCCACCACCATCTCTCGGTGGTGCATGGCGCCACGCACCTGTTCCAGGAACCCGGCGCCCTGGAAGAGGTGGCCGGGCTCGCCCGAGCATGGTTCGCCGCACATCTCACCCACGGAGGCACACCATGACCGACATCCAGTTCGACAACCGCGTCGATGCAGGCCAGCGACTTGGCACGCTCCTGAAGCGCATTCGCTTGCAGCATCCGCTGGTGCTGGCCATTCCACGCGGCGGCGTCGAGGTTGCCGCTCCGATCGCCGAGGCGCTGGGCGCCGAAATGGACGTGCTGCTGTGCCGCAAACTGTGTGCCCCCGACCAGCATGAGCTCGCCGTTGGTTCGGTGAACGAATCGGGCGATGTGCAGTTGAACCGCAATGGACGCGCCTTGACCGAGTCGAGCGCCACATGGCTCGAGCGGGAGCGCGCGCGACAGATGACCGAGATCGCGCGCCAACAGCGACTGTTCCGCGCCGTGCGCCCGAAGGCGCACATGAAGCAACGCACGCTGGTGGTGGTCGACGATGGCGTGGCAACCGGTGCCACGCTGATGGCCGCGCTGCAGATGCTGCATGACGCCAATCCGCATGAGGTGATCGTCGCGGTGCCGGTTGCCTCGCGGGAGTCCATCCCGGGCATCCGCGCGCTGTGCGACCAGTTCGTGTGCCTGCACGAGCCCGAGGAATTCTGGGCGGTCGGACAGTTCTATCGCGACTTTCCACAGCTCAGCGATGAGCGTGCCGTGGCGCTGCTGCGTCAGCATTCGCCGAACGATCGCCGACGCGCCGAATCGCGTGCGCACAGTTCCATGACATCCAACTGAACCAAGGAGCCCGCCATGATCACCACGACCCAATCTTCCGACACCCGCATCCAGAACGACGTGCTGAACGAGCTTGCCTGCGACAGCGTGGTGGACGCGACCGAGGTCGGCGTGCAGGTGCATGGCGGCATCGTCACGCTGACCGGATTCATCAGTTCATACCCCAAGAAACTGGCCGCCGTCGAAGCCGCGCACCGCGTGCGAGGCGTGCTCGATGTGGTGAACCAGCTGCGGGTGCGCATTCCCTCCAACTGGGAACGATCAGGTGCGCGATGCGCTGAAGTCCGACGTGCTGGTGCCCGATGAACGCATCACCTCCACCGTGTCGGACGGCACGGTGACGCTGGAGGGGCATGTGCAGAGCTGGCCCGAGCGCGTGCATGCCGAACAGGCGGTGCAGCGGCTTGCGGGCGTGAAATGCGTCTCCAACCTCATCTCGGTGCTGCGCACTAACACGCCCGCCGAGGACATCCGCAGGCAGATCCTGGGCGCACTGCGTCGTCAGGCCGATCGCGAAGCGCACCGCATCGAGGTGGACGTGGACGACGGCGTGGTCACGCTGAAGGGCTC
>RFQW01000199.1 GCA_009924765.1 Planctomycetota bacterium
CTCGGCTGCCACACGCGGATCCAGTCCACCTCGAAGCGTGCCGGGAACGGCGTGCTCGACGGATCGCCACCGCTCACGCCACCAATGGCCAGGTTCACGATGAACGCCTGCGGCTCCTGCAGCGGATTGGCATGGTCGGGCGTGGCATTGATGGTGTTGGTCAGATCCACGGTGTTCAGCAGTCGACCATCCACGCGAAACTCCATCTTGGCCTCGTCCCAGTCGAACTGCCACACATGGAACGCCTTGCTCCAGGCTTCCACACTGTCGTAGCCGCTTTCGCGCGCAAGCTTGTCGAGCGGCGTGCGCGAATCCTTCCACTGCGCCTTGCCTGGCTTGTCGCTGGCCCATGCGGCGTTGGCAAGCAGCAAACCCTTGAAATTCTCCATGATGTCGATTTCGCCGCAACCGGGCCATGGACGCGCGCTACCCACGCTCCAGAATGCGGGCCACAGACCATCGCCCACCTGAATGCGGCCGCGCATCTTCACGCGACCGTAGGTGAAGGCGAAGGTGCCCTTGGTGGTCAAACTGGCGCTGGCGTAGTCGGCATGCTCGCGACTGGTGCGCCAGTCGGTGCTGCCCGCCACGAAGTTTGGGTTGGGCACGCGCTCGTGCGTGGCCTCGATGATCAGCAACCCGCCCTCGCATCGCGCGTTCTTCGGGCGATACCACTGCAGCTCCTGATTGCGCATTCCTCGTATCGCCACTTCTTCGCATCGGGTGCGCCATCGGTGTTGAAGCCGTCCTCGAAGATCAGTTCCATGCCTTCTTCGGGGTCGGCTGGCTTCTGCTTGGTGGTCTTGCCGCCGCCGGCGAACTTGGCGAGCACCGGCTTGCGACCATTCAGCATCGGATTCAGCGGTGGAAACTCGGTCACGGGCGCGCCGATCGCCTGCAGGATGGGCTGCAGCATGGCCTGATCATTGAACGCGCCCTTCTCGCTGTTCAGTGGTGCAAAGCGAACCACCACCAGATCGTGCTCGGGCATCACGTACAGACGTTGCTTGCCCAGGCCCGCCGCCACGAAGATCTGCGGCGCCTTGGCTGGATCGCCCGCGAGCCACCATGTGAGTCCGTACTGCGAGTTGGCTGGGCTGCGCTCGAAGCACTGCGCCAGCAGTTCGGGCTTCAGCACCTGCTTGGTGGTGCCGTCGGCCTGCACCACCGCGCCCTTGTGCAGCACCCACTCGCCGAACTTGGCCCACTCCTGCGCGCTCACCGATGCGCCGCCCGCAAGCTGCGGCTGATCCTTCTTGTCGCGACCGATGCGCGCCACCTTCATGCCGATGGGGTCGAACAGGTTGGCGGTGTACCACTCCCACAACGTGTTCGGCTGCACGCCGCGCTCCTTCAGACGGCGCTCGAAGAACTCGCCGAAGGCGTAGTAGTGGTTGGCTCCGTAGCGGAACTCCTTGCCCGGGTCGCGGATCGCTGGCGCTTCCACACCCTGCTTGAAGTAGTCCTGTCGCGCGGCGGCCATGGCGCGCAGCGCCGAGATGCCCTTCTTCTCGCCGGCCGCGGCGCGGATCATGTTGGCGCCGTCCTCGGTGTCGGGCTGCAGGCCGCTTGAAAGGTTCAGCAGCTGCCGAACGGTGATCTGGCTCTTGCGCGGATCGCTCTTCCACTCGGTCAGCGTGTCGCTCACCTTCTCGTCGAGACTGATCAGCCCCTGCTGCACGGCGATCATCGCGGCCACGCCGGTGAAACTTTTGGTGCCGCTTGCCAGCAGGTGCGGCCGCTGCGCGTTCCATCCCTGCGCGTAGTCCTCGAACAGCACCTTGCCGCCCTGCATCACCAGCAGCGCCTCGCCCTGGTGCTGCTTGGAATACTTGCCGGCCTGCTGGAAATGCTTCAGCGCATCGGGTGCCGCAGTCGCCGCGTCCTGCCTGAACGCGCCCGTGATGGCAAGCACCAGTGCGCACCCAACCACCGACATCAGCCGCTTGATTCGAGCCTGTCGCATGGGCGCCAAGAGTACGGCGCGCCCCGGCGATCAGCTTGTTTTCGCCGCGGCCTTGGCGTCGCGCTCGGCGTGACGCAGGTGTCGCGGACGGATCACGTTGGTTGCCAGCCCCAGCATCTCCAGCACGCGGATCTGCATGTAGGTCACGTCGATCTCCCACCAGCGATGCTGGTTGCTGGCGCTCGCGGGGTCGTGGTGATGGTTGTTGTGCCAGCCCTCGCCCACGGTCAGGATGGCCACCAGCCAGTTGTTTCGGCTGTGGTCGTCGGTGGCGTAGTTGCTGTAGCCGAACAGGTGCGTGAGCGAATTCACGCTCCAGGTGATGTGCCACACCGCGATGGTGCGCACGATCACGCCCCACACCAGCAGGCTGGTGCCGAACTGCACGCCCGCCATGGCGCCGCCCTGCCACCATCCGATGGCGAGGCCCACCAGGAAGTACAGCACCGCGTGCGCGAGATAGATCCACGCCCAGATCGGACGCTTCTCGAGCGCCAGATAGAACGGGTCCTCCAGCACGTCGCGCGCGTACTTGCGATACATGTCCAGGCTGCTGGTGGCGCGGTTGCGCACCATCAGCCAGCCCATGTGGGCCCAGAGAAACTTCACCATGGGCGTGTGCGGATCATCCTGCTCGTCGGAATGGTTGTGATGAAATCGGTGCGTGGCCACCCACTTGCCCGGCGCATCCTGCAGGCAGCACAGCGCCATCACCACGAAGGTGTGCTCGAGCCACTTGGGCACCTTGGCGCTGTGATGGGTGAGCAGACGGTGGTAGCACAGGTTGATGCTTTGACCGAACACGTGCACGCCCACGATCATGGCGATGACGCCGGTCCATGAGAACACCCACGGCAGCACCGCCGTCAGCGCGAACACATGCATGAGACCGATGGTGATTGCGTACGGCCACACGATCTGGCCTCGCATCACGGTGTCCGGCACCATCAGGGCATGGCGATCGGCCGCGGGAAGGGCGTCGTCACCGACGCCAATGGATGACTGCATGAAGGGTCCTGCGAGAGGTATCCGAACGCGACGCAACGCCTGCCGGCATGCGTGCGATCAGAGAGGCCATCCGCTCTCGCACACCATGTGCGGCCGCGGCCCATTGCGGGCCCGGCCGACTTCCAACACCGAGGATCACTTGGGATCTTCGTTTTCCTTGCCCAACGCCCGGTAGCGGAAGTTTTCCATGCCGATCATGCCGCCGGCCATCAGGCCCTTCTCGGCACCCACATACAGGGCCAGACCGTTCTGGAACGGCGCAGTGCCATTGGCGGCGGAATCGCCTGCCACGGCCATGCCCTGCACGCTGCCCGTGAGCAGTCCCTTCTGGAACTGCGTCAGCACATCGGCATTGGCGAACACGATCAGGATCTTCTTGCCCTGTCCGCCAAGCTGCAGACCCACGTTGAAGTTGTTCACCGCGGCCCAGCCCAGCTGCTCGCCCCTGGCGTTGAACACCGCGCCGCGACCGAAGCTGCCACCGGTGAAGATGATGCCCCACTGGCCCGCGCCCGGGAACACCGCGTAGCCCGCGGAGTTCTTGATCTGATCCTTCAGGCCCGGCACCTTGCTCTCGAAGTGCTTCAGTCCCTCGCGCGCCTCCACCACGAAGCTTTCGCGGTCATCGGCCTTGGGGGCCACGTTGCAGCTCACCACGCTGACCAGCGGCAGGGCAAGGACGAACATCAGGCAGAGCGCGCGAATCATGTGCATTCTCCGAACGGGGGTGGAATCAGAAAGATGCTCAAGGGTAGCCGCGATCACGCAAACACGCCCACGGCGGCGTTCCATGCCTGCAGGCAGGCGCGACGGTCGGCCACGGCCTCTGGAAGCTTCAGCGGGCGCCCTCGCGCATCAAGTAGCAGGCCCACCGGACCCCCGCGCACGGTGCGGGAAACGGGCTTGCCGGGCCCCTCGCCCAGATCGATGCCGCGCTCGGGCTTCACATCCACGCGCGCCGTGCAACCAGCCGCAAGCGGCACGCGCACGATGTCGCCCGCATTCACCGTGCCGGATGCCGCTTTCGCGTCACCCGTTTCGGGGGTCATGCTCCACGCGAAACACGGCTTGCCGCGCTTGCCTTCGCCCTTGGCGCTGACCGCGGTGCCAAGCACCACCAGGCAGTCCTTCTCGAACACCTCCATGGCGGCCTGCGGATGCACGCTGGCCAGCACGCCCAGGTGCGGCATCATGAAGATGCTGTCCTTGGCGAGTTCGGTGAAGCCTTCGGGCTCGAAGCTGTCCAGCAG
>RFQW01000200.1 GCA_009924765.1 Planctomycetota bacterium
GGTGCCGTCGCCGGCCGCCAAGCGGTTGGAGAGCAGCGCCTGCACTTCGTCATCGATGATCTGCGCGGGCGTTTCCTTCACGGTTGCATCGCCCTCGATGCTGGCCGCCAGCGTTCCGCTGCCGCGCTGGAACACGGCTGGCGCGTTCGGCATGAGCCGCGCGATGGCCTTGGGATAGGCGTTGCTGGCGCACGTGGCGTTGGTGGCCAGCACTGCCACCGCGCCGGTGTTGTTGCCGCGCGTTTCAGCCACGCCGCGTGCACCCGCTTCCACCACGCCAACGGTGAGCACCGGGATGCCCCAGGCCTTGGCGGCGTCGCGCACATCCTGCAGTCCGTAGGCGGTGGCGGTGTTGCACGCGATCACGATCGCCTTCACGGGTGGCTTGTCCATGCGCGGCTGCTCGCCCGCCGCCGCGCGCCAGCGACGACCAAGCAGGAAGGCTGCGTCCTTCAACACCAGTTCGCGCAGGAAATCGGTCTTGCCCACGGTGCCGTAGTTGCCGTAGGGCATGTTGGCCTGATCACCGAAGTACACGAAGCGCTCGTTGGCGAAGTCGGGCAAGCCGTCGGCGCCCGGCTTGCCGGTGGCGTTGTCGTGCATGTCGAATGTTTTCAGCGCCTCGAGCACCGTGAGGCCGCCCACGCCCGAATCGAACACGCCCACGGGCAGCGTGCGAAGGTCGCCGGTGTAGTCGGCTTGCACGAAGGTGGCTGCGGCATCGCCGGTGGGGTGGGCCTTCTGATGGTCGACGGCGCGCTGCAGCACCGGGTCGGTGGCTTGCCATGCGGCCACGGGCGCTGCGAAGGCGAGCAGGGCCACGATGGTGCGAAGTGGTGCCATGGGTGTGCATTGGACACGGGCCATGGCTCCGTGCGCAACCGCATGTGTGCGGCGGCAAATGGGCCTGATGTGTCGATCAACCGGGCGCGGACCCCATGGCTTCCACTGCACCTTCATCCTCCAGCGCCATCACGCGCGTCATTCTGGCCGGTGGCGTTGGTTCGGCCATGGAGTGGTTCGACTTCGGCGTGTACGCCTATCTGGCGCCCACGCTGGGCAAGGTGTTCTTTCCGGCGAGCGACCCGGTGGCCGCGCTCCTGAGCAGCTTTGCGGTGTTCAGTGTGGGGTACTTCATGCGACCGGTGGGCGGCGTGCTGCTGGGGCGCGTGGGCGATCGACTGGGTCGCCGCGCCATGCTGATGCTCAGCGTGGTGTCGATCGGTCTGGCCAGTGCGCTGATTGGCGTGTTGCCAACCTATGCACAGGTGGGGCTGTGGGCACCCATCGCGTTGGTGGCGCTGCGATGCGTGCAGGGCATCTCGGTGGGCGGTGAGTACACCGGCGCCATGGCCTACACCGCCGAGTGCGCGGCGCCGAATCGACGCGGCTTGGTGAGCAGCTCGGCGAATGTGGGCACGGTGGCCGGCTTGCTTGCCGGCTCGTCAGCGGTGGCGCTGCTGCAGGCCAACATGTCCGCGAGCCAGATTGAATCATGGGGGTGGCGGCTTCCATTCCTGGGCAGCGTGGTGGTGGCGGCGATCGGGTTGCTGCTGCGCGTGAGCATGCCCGAATCGGAATCGTTCCAGAAGACGCAGTCGCGCGCCTCGGATGCATCGATGCTGCGCGTGGTGACCATGCACTGGCGCACCATGCTGCGCATCATCGCGGTGGTGGTGGCGTGCAACGTGGTCTTCTACATCGGCTTCGTGTACATGCCGGATCGCCTGTCGCAGGCGCACGCCGAACTGGCCTCGCGGGCCAACACCGCCACCTCGGTGCTGCTTGCGGCGCAGGCGGTGTGGATCGTGCTTGGTGGATGGCTGTCCGATCGGCTCGGTCGAAGGCGCATCAGTCTGCTGTGCACCGGCTTGCTCATCGCGTCGGTGCCCATCGCTTTCCCGCTGGGTCTGGCGCAGGGAACGTTGTCGGGGTTGGTGCTTGCGCAGGCGATGCTGGGCGTGTCCGTGGGCATGCTCACCGGCGTGCAGGGCGCGATGGTGGCCGAGATGGCGCCGGCTGATTCGCGCTGCGTGGTGTATGGACTCAGCTACAGCGTGGGCATCGCCGCCTTCGCCGGCACCACGCCCATGCTGTGCGAATGGATGGTGGGCCGCATGGGATGGGTGCATGGGCCGGCGCTGTACACGCTGGCCGCCGCGCTGGTGTCGCTTGTGGTGCTGGTGCGCCTGAAGCCCGCGCAACTCGCCTCGCTGGACTGAACCGGCGCGTCGCGTGGAAGCGCGCGCGCCGTTAGGCTCGACTGCATGCCCGCGACCAATCGCGAACTTCCGACCGAGGTGCCAGCGGGCTCGCTGGTGCTTGCAGGCAGCGTGGGTTCGGCGCTGGAGTGGTTCGACTTCGCGGTGTACGGCTATCTGGCGCCCGTGATGGGCAAGCTGTTCTTTCCGAATGCCGACGCGATCGCCGTGCTGCTGAGCGCCTTTGCCGTGTTCAGCGTGGGTCACATCCTGCGGCCGGCGGGTGCCGTGCTGCTGGGGCACATCGGTGATCGCTACGGTCGCAAGCGCATGCTGCTGCTGGGCGTGTCGATGATGGGCCTGGCCAGCGGCGGCATCGCGCTGTTGCCCACCTTCGCGCAGGCCGGCATCTGGGCGCCGATCCTGCTGGTGGTGTTGCGTGCGCTGCAGGGACTGTCGGTGGGCGGCGAATACACCGGCGCCATGGCCTACACCGCCGAGTGCGCGCCCTTGCCGCGACGCGGGTTCTTCACCAGCCTGGTCACGGTGGGTTCGCTGGTGGGCATGGCGGCAGGCAGCGCGGTGGCCGCACTGCTGCAGTACGGACTGGACGAGAAGGACCTGCTGTCCTGGGGATGGCGCGCGCCGTTCGCGGCCGGTGTGGTGATCGCCGCGCTGGGTGCGTTGATGCGCATGAACATGCACGAGTCCGTGGCCTTCACGCGCGCGGACAAGATGGAAGAGGCCGCGTCGGCATGGAAGGCCGTGCGCCTGCACTGGCGACTGATGCTTCGCATCGTGGCGCTGGTGAGTGGCGCCAACATCGCCTTCTTCACCGGCTTCGTGTACCTGCCCGATGCCCTGGCGCAGCGTATGCCCGCGCAGGCAGGGGTGATCGCGGGCATCACCGCGGCCGTGCTGATGGTGCAGGCGATGTTCGTGGTGCTGGGCGGTTGGCTCTCCGATCGATTCGGTCGTCGGCGCATCAGCTTCATCTTCCGCTTCGTCACGCTGGCGGTGGCGGTGCCGGCCATGCGCTACGGTGTGGACGGCACCATCGTGGGCATGGTGATCGCGCAGATGCTGTTCACGATTCCGGTGGGCGTGATCACGGGATTGCAGGGCGCGCTGGTGTCGGAACTTTCGCCAAGCGATCACCGGTGCAGCGTGGTGTCGATCAGTTTCGGCACCGCCATCGCGGTGTTCGCGGGCAACGCGCCGCTGATCGCCGCGTGGATGATCGGTCGCAAGAGTTGGGTGGATGGCCCGGCCATCTACATCATGGTGATGGTGGCGATCTCGCTGGTGGTGATGTCGCGGTCGAAGCCGGTGCGGCCGACCGACATGAAGTGAGCGCGCTCAGAAGGGGTGCGGCGCCGTGTGGCGCGTGCCCTCGAACGCAAGTTCGGTGGCATGCAGGCACAGGCGCGTGGCGGCGGCCAGCGCGTCGGGTGCGGCGTACAGGTTGTCACCCAGGATGGCGTGACCCAGGCTGAGCAGGTGCACGCGCAACTGATGGCTGCGGCCGGTGAGCGGTTCCAGTCGCAGCAGGGTGCAGGGGAAGGGCGCCTCGGTGGCTCGCACTGCGGCGGGCACGGCATCCAGTCGCGCTTCCACGCGCCAGCGTGTCTGGCTGGGGCGGCCCTGTTCATGGCACACGATCTGCTTCGCGCTGCCAAGCGCTTCCTTGCGAAGCGGAAGATCGATCAGGCCCTCGTCGCCCGATACGTGGCCCGCAACCAGCGCGTGGTAGGCCTTCTGCACCTGTCGGGCCTCGAAGGCCATGCTGAGTCGGCGGTGGGTGTCTGCGTCGGTGGCCAGCACCATCACGCCGCTGGTGTCGCGATCAAGGCGGTGCACGATGCGTGCCCCGGGAAATCGCTGTGCCACGCGCGCCACCAGACAGTCCGCCTTCTCGGGTCCAATGCCGGGCACGCTGAGCAGTCCGCATGCCTTGTCCACCACCACGAAGCCGGCGCCCTGTGCGAGCACGCGGTAGCCGT
>RFQW01000003.1 GCA_009924765.1 Planctomycetota bacterium
ATGACGATGAACAGGAACTCGTCGTGTTCCGGCGGGTTGGAGACGACCTGCTGGAGCGACAGCAGTTCGGGAATCTTCAGGTAGCTGCCGTAGGTGATGTCCACGCGGCGAGAGTAGCGGAACGCATGGCGCCCGACGCGGGTGGCTGATCGATGGCGCATGGCAAGCCCATGCGCTGACAGAGCAGGCGCGCGGTGATCTGCGCCGACAGGAAGATGACGGGCAGGCCCGAGCCCGGGTGCGTGCCGCCGCCCACCAGCCACACGCCATCCACGTCCTGCAACTGATGATGCGGTCGCCGATGCAGCATCTGCTTCAGCCCGTGCGCAAGATTGAAGGTTGCGCCGAACTGGATGCCTTCGGCCTGCCAGTCGAGCGGCGTCACCTGTCGCTCCACGCGGATGCGGCGGCGGATGTCGGGGATGCCGAAGACGGTTTCGAGCTGCTGCATGGTGCTCTCACGCACCTTGGCGGCGTCCGTGGACCAATTCACCTTGTTGCTGCCGGGCTGCACATTCGGCGTGGGCAGCAGCACGTACAGCGAACTGCATCCCTTCGGCGCCATGGTGGGGTCCGTGGCGGCGGGATTGCAGGCATACATCGACGGGTCCTGGCTCAGCGTGCCGTTGCGCGCGATGTCGGCCAGATTCTGCTCGTACTGGCGGCTGACATAGATCGTGTGGTGGGGCAGATCGACCTCGCCCTCCACGCCCAAGTACAGCATGGCGGTGCTGCAGCTGTAGCGGCTACGGTCGATGCGCTCGTCGCTCCAGCGACGCCGCAGGTGCGCGGGAACAAGCGTGCGCATGGCGTGCGTTGCGTCGGCGTTCAGCACCAGGTTGCCGTGTCGACGAAGGGCACCATCCACGTGCACGCCCACGGCGCGGCGCCCCTCGAACTCGATCGCGTCCACGCTGCGACCCAGGTGGAAACGCACGCCCAGTTCCTCGGCGATGTCCGCCATGGCGCGCATCACCGCATTGCAACCGCCTGTGGGGTGCCAGATGCCGTACTCGTACTCGATGAACGGCAGGATGCTGAAGAGCTCCGGGCACTCGTACGGGCTCATGCCGAGGTACTTGCTCTGGAAACTCATCGACAACCGGATGGAGGGATTGCGGAAGTATCCCTTCAGGTGGTCGTACAGGCTCTGCCATGGACGCAGGTGCGGCGCCGCCTGCATGGCATCGAGGGACACAAGATCGAGCACGCTGCGCATGGGACGACGCAGGATGGGCGTCATGGCCTCCAGCTTGCGGCGGTTGTCGGCGATGAAGCGCAGGAACGCCGGTCCGTCGTGCGGCTCGATGCGGCTGAGGCGCTCCGACATCAGGGCCAGATCCTGCGTGGTGTCGAGCGTGATCGGATCGCGCTCGGGTTGCCCCAGCAGCAGTCGGTACATGGGATCGAGCCGGGTCATCTCCACCCGATCGCTCAACTTGCGACCTGCCGCGGCCAGGATCTCGTCCAGCACGTAGGGCATCATGAAAAACGTCGGGCCCAGGTCGAAGTGGTGATCGCCCAGCGACAGGCGGCGCGTGCGGCCGCCGACAACGGGTTGCCGCTCGTACACGTCCACGCTGGCGCCGCTCGCGGCCAGCAGGATGGCGGCGGCAAGGCCTCCGGGACCGGCTCCGACGATGCCCACATCGGATGCGTGACGGAGGCTTCGTTCTGCGGCGATCATGTCGGGTAGTTTCGCATAAATCGCGGCGGCGGATTCGGCGTGAATCCGCGGCGGTCAGGCAGGCGAACCGGGCCGGAGATGCAGGTGCCGAAGGCAGGCGATCCGAACAGGTCGGTGGATGGCGAGGCGTGGCTCGCGTGGCCGATCCGGCAGCGCTGGCTTGCGTCGTTCCGGCGCGCCGTGGCGGCCCATGGTCGCGAGATCGCCCAGGTGATCGCGGACGAGATCGGCAAGCCGGAGAGCGAGGCCTACGTGAGCGAGGTGCTGCCGCTGCTCGCGGCGATGCGCTGGCACGCCAGGCATGCGCGCGGGGTCCTGCGCATGCAGCGCGCGACGGGTCGACCCGCGTGGCTGCTGGGTCGTCGCGCCCGCGTGGGTCGTGCGCCGCTCGGGCATGTGCTGATCATCGCGACATGGAACTATCCGGTGGGACTGCTGGGGGTGCAGCTCGTGCAGGCGGTGATGGCGGGCAATCGGGTCACGGTGAAGCCCTCGGAGCGTTCGCCGCATTCCCAGCAACTGCTCGTGCGACTGGCGGCGTCGTGTGGATTGCCGGACGGATGGCTTGCGCTTGCGGACGCGACCGCCGAGGCGGGCGAGCGGCTCGTGCGCGAGGGAATGTTCGACAAGGTGATGTTCACGGGTGGCACGCGCGTGGGTGCGGCCGTGGCGGCAACGGCGGCCGCGCGCTTGATGCCATCCGTGCTCGAACTCAGTGGGCACGATTCGGCGGTCGTTCTGGCCGACGCGGATGTGCGGAAGGCGGCCGAGCGGATCTGGCTGGCCATCACCATGAACGCCGGGCAGACCTGCATGGCGCCTCGACGCGTGCTGGTGGATCGCTCGTGCTATCGCGCGTTCCTGTCGGAACTGGCACCGTTGGCGGCGGGTGCACGGCCGGTGCGGCTGGTCTGTGCGGGCGAGGCGGATCGATGCATGCAGCAGGTGGGCGCAGCGCTTGCCCAGGGTGCCCGAAGCCTGAGCGGCGTGGTGGAACCTGCGCGCGATGGCTGGATGCGGCCGATGGTGGTGGCGGATTGCAGCGCTGCCTCGGCGCTGGTCGCCGGTGACCACTTCGGCCCGGTGCTTGCGGTGGTACCCGTGGACGGCGTTGACCATGCCTTGCGTGTGCACGGAGCGTCGCGGCATCGACTGGCCGTGGGCGTGTACACGCGTTCCGCTTCGCGCTGGCGTCGGGATGCGGCGTTCATGATGCGGCTGCGCGCCTCGGTGATCACCTTCAATGAGAGCGTGACGCCCACCGGACATCCCGCGCTGACGATCGCCGGTTCCGGTGGCAGCGGATGGGGTGCTTCGCGAGGGGCGGCTGGTCTGCTCGAGCTTTCGAGGCCGATCTCCGTTACGGAGACGGCATCGTGGACGCCTGCGGCGGCGCCACCGAGTGTGGCGGCGATGCGATGGTTGGACAGGGTGGTGCGTTGGAGTCACCGTGCTCGACGCGTGACGCGACTGATTTCGCCGCCCGTGCCGGAATCGACATGCAATGTGGTGCAGCCTGCGGCTGCCGAAATGGAGTCAGGGACATGAGCAAGCGTGCAATCGTGGTGGGTGGTGGTCTGGCTGGCCTGGCGGCGGCGGTGGAGCTGTGCACCGCCGGCATGCAGGTGACGGTCGTGGAACGCAACCAGCACCTTGGTGGCAAGATGAACGTGCTCGACGAGGCGGGGTTCCGCTTCGACATGGGACCCACCATCCTGACGATGCCCCAGGTTGTGCGCGGCATCATCGCGCGCAGTGGACGCCGGCCCGAGGACTACCTGTCTCTGGTGCGTCTGGATCCGCAGTGGCGCTGCCTGTACGAGGACGGCACGCGCATCGACCTGCTGGAGAACCTCGATGGCATGGCGGATTCGATGGACCGGCAGTTCCCGGGGTTCGAGAGTGGTCCGGGATGGAAGCGTTTCATCGAGTGGAGCCGCCGGATGTACCGCCTGAGCGAGCGCGTGTTCTTCTACAAGGATCTGGGCGGCATCATCGACCTCATGCGAAAGCCGCCGACGAACGATCCGGCGCTGCTCCGTGACGTGGTGGCCATGCGCATGCACAGCACCGTGGCGCGCACGGCCCACAAGTGGATTCGCGAGCCGCACCTGCGGCAGCTCAGCGAGCACTTCCTGCAGTACGTGGGCTCGAGCCCGTTCCTGTCGCCGTCGATCCTTGGACTGATCGCCTCCGCGCAGGTGGATCATGGATGCTGGTACGCGATGGGTGGCACGCGACAGGTGGCGCGGTCGCTCGAGCGCATCCTTCGCGAGGAGCGGGCGGAACTGGTGTGCGGCGTGGGCGTGAAGCGCATCCTGCAGACAGGTGGTGCGGCGTCGGGTGTGGAACTGGAGGATGACCGGACCCTGCAGGCCGATCTGGTGGTGAGCAACTGCGACGTGCAGCGCACCTATCGCGATCTGCTTGGCGACGCGGCCAGTCTTGGCGAGCAGCGCAGCATCGCCGCGCGATACACGCCAGCCTGCAGCGGCGTGGTGCTGTATCTCGGCCTGAATCGCCAGTATCCCCATCTGGCGCATCACAACTTCCTGTTCAGCGCCGATTCGGTGGCGGAGTTCGACGACATCTACGCCAAGGGCGTGCCGGCGCGCGACCCCACGATCTACCTGTGCGTGCCCAGTCGCACCGATCCCGATCAGGCGCCGAAGGGCGGCGAGGCGATGTACGCGCTCATTCACACGCCCTACCAGCGCGGCGGTCAGCGATGGGAGGGTGCGGGCGGCCTGCTGGAGCAGTACCGTCCCGTGGTGATCGAGAAGCTGAAGCGTTTCGGCATGCAGGACCTGGAGCAGCACATCGTGCTCGAGCGGCATCTTTCGCCGGCCAGCATCGAGCGTCTGTACAACGCCGAGGGTGGCGCCATCTATGGACTGGCGAGTCATGGCAAGTTGCACGGTGGCTTCAAGCCCCGCAACCGAAGCCGTGTTGTGCGCAACCTGTATCTGGCTGGTGGCAGCTCAAATCCAGGCCCCGGCGTGCCGATGGTGCTGATGAGCGGCGTGACCGCGGCGCATGCGGCGTTGCAGGACAACGGCATGTCCACGCAGGGCCGGATCTCCGGCACGAAGGCGGAGGCGTGGGCAACCGCAGCGGCCAACTAGCGCGGGTGGCCATCGAGGACGCATGGAGCCCGCGCTTCACCGCGTTCTTCGGTTGGTACGTGGAGCGGAAACTCCGCGGCGCGTTCCATGCCGTTCGCATCCTGCCAGAGAGTGACGCTGCGTTGCAGGCGATGCGCGCGCATGCGGGTCCGGTGCTGGTTGCCCTGAATCACGCTTCGTGGTGGGATCCGTTGATCGCATCACGCTTCGTGGTGGGATCCGTTGATCGCTGTGCTGCTGCGCAGGCGCCACTTCGCCGACCGGGACAACCTCGCGCCGATGGACGCGCATGAACTGCAACGATTCCGCATTCTGCGAAAGTTGGGCATCTTCGGCATCGATCCAGACGATCCGCTCGTCATGGAGGCCATGGCGGCGTATGTGCAGGGTCGACTTGCGCAGATGCCGCGCAGCAGCGTGATCCTGACGCCGCAGGGGCGCTTCGTGGATGTGCGTCAGCCGGTGGTGCCTCGGCCCGGCGCCGCCGCGCTGCTGGCTGCGCGGGCGGACATGGCGGCCTGGAGTGTGGCGATCGAGTACGCGTTCTGGACCGACGCGCGGCCCGAAGTGTTCCTGCGCGTGCAGCAGGTGCAACGGCCGGTGGATGCGCGCGTGTCGACATGGCAGCGATCGCTGCAGCAGACGATGGAGAAGAACCGGATCGCGCTGGCCGACGCGGTGCAGTCGCGCGAGCCGGCGCGATTCCACATCATGCTGGGTGGTGGACAGGCGCAGGTGAACCCGCTCTATGACCTGTGGCTGCGCGTCACCGGCCGCGGTGGTGCGATCGATGTAGCGCGTCGAGCCGGTGAGCGCGCATGAGCGACATGTGGTCGTTGCTTGCATGGTCGGGCCTGACCTGTGCGGCGCTGCCGCTGTGGATGACGCTGCTGAATCTGCGCCGCTACCGTGTTCCTGCGGTTTCGAAGCCGATCGACGAGCGGGTGGATGTCTGCATTCCGGCCCGCAACGAGGCCTCCAACATCGAGGCATGCGTGGAGGGCGCACTGTCGAGCGTGGGCGTTCCGGTGCGTGCACTGGTGTACGACGATCAGAGCACCGATGACACGCCAGACATCCTTGAGCGCTTGGCGTTGAAGCACGCCGGGTTGGTGCGTGTGCCCACGCGATCGCTGCCGGATGGCTGGAACGGCAAGCAGTGGGGCTGCGAGCGCATGGGGCAGGCGAGCGACGCGGCGTGGCTGCTGTTCACGGATGCCGACGTGCGGATCGCGCCGAACGCGATCGCGTCGGCCGTGGGTTTCGCGCGGAGCAGCGGCAGCGACCTTGTGAGCACATTTCCGCGAGAGGTTTGCGGCTCGACGGGTGAGGCACTCGTGGTGCCGCTGATCCATTTCATGCTGCTTGGCTACCTGCCCATGGGCTTCATGCGCCGCGATGGTCGGCCGTCACTGGGTGCGGGCTGCGGCCAGTTCCTGCTGGTGCGTCGCGAGGCCTGGCTCCGCAGCGGCGGGCATGCCGCCTTCAAGGACAGCATGACGGCATCAAGTTGCCGCGCAGCATCCGGCGCGCAGGCGGTCGAACCGATCTGTTCGACGGCACGGCGCTGGTGGAATGCCGGATGTATCGCGGCTTTGCGCAGACCTGGCGTGGCTTCGCGAAGAACGCCTACGAAGGGCTGGGTTCCGTGGCTGCGCTGGTGGTCTTCACGGTGCTTCACGTGGTGGGGCACGTGATGCCTTGGGTGGTGCTGGTGGCGGCCGCCGTGTCGCATGAGGTGCCATCCGCCGCGGCGTGGGCAAGTGTCGGTGCCATTGCCTGCGGCCTCCTGACGCGAATCATGCTCGCTGCGCGTTTCCGCCAGCCCTGGATCGGCGTATGGCTGCATCCCGTCTCGATGCTGCTGCTGACCGCGATCCAGTGGCGCAGCCTGTGGCTCGCGATCGCCGGTCGTCGTGCGTGGCGCGGGCGAACGCTTGGTCGTTGCTAGACTGCGGCCGCGGCGCGGCGAGGACTGCGCGCACTTCGCACCGGGGAGACACTGCGCATGGAATCTGAGCCTGAACGCTTGGCAGAAGGCATCGGCGATGTCCTGTCGATCCCGGCTGGTCCGCAGGCCGAGCCTCGGAACTGGTGGCGTCGGTTGCGTCGAAAATTGACCGGTTGCGATCCAGACGACGTGCGCGCGCTGCAATCGGAGGCGCAGCATTTGAAGATCGATCTGGAGCGTGTGCGGCAGCGCATGAGCGTGCTGGAAACGCAGCTGGAGGACGCGCTGGCGGCGCTTGCCCACGGCACGACGGATGATGCGAACGAGGTGAGGCTTGACAATCAGGGCATCGTCTCGTGTCGTGGATTCGCGGTGATGGACAAGCACGGACGCGTCCGCATTCAGGCTGGCATTGATGACAATGGTGATGCGACCATCTGCTGGATGGACCCCATGGGCAAGCGACGCGTGGTGGCCGGCACGGCCTTGAACGGGGACGCGAGCGTGCTGTGGCTCGACACCGAGGGCAAGCGTCGCATGGGAGCTGCGGCCGCCGCGAATGGCAACGCGGGCATGTATTTCGCTGATCGCAACGGCGTGATGCGAGTGGGCATCGCCACGAAGAACAGCGGCACCGGTGGCGTGCACGTGTACGACAAGGACGGCAAGCTTCGCATCAGCGCCGCCACCTTCAAGGGTGATCAGTTGAGCCTTCCGAACGAGGATCTTGGCGCGATCTGACCGAGCGAATTCAACGCAGCGCGGCGGCCGGCGCGCGCGCTTCCGTGCGTGCCTCCGGCCGAGCCGTCTGGATCATCACCATCTCGCGGTAGGGGCCTTCGCCCTGCATGAGTTCGTCGTGCGTGCCCATCTGCTCCACGCGGCCACCCTTGAGCACCACGATCAGGTCGGCATGCCGGATAGTGGACAGGCGATGCGCGATCACGAACGAGGTGCGATTGCGCATGAGGTTGGAGAGACCCTGCTGGATCGCCTGCTCGCTCTCCACATCGAGATTGCTGGTGGCCTCGTCAAGGATCAGCACGCGTGGGTCGGCCAGCACGGCGCGAGCGATGGCCAGACGCTGTCGCTGGCCGCCCGAAAGCCGCACGCCGCGTTCGCCGATGCGGGTCTCGTAGCCCTGCGGCAGGCGCGCGATGAAGTCGTGGGCGAAGGCCGTTCGCGCCGCGGCCTCGATGCGCTGCATGCTCGCTTCGCGATCGGCATACGCGATGTTCTCGGCGATGGTCCCGTCGAACAGGAACACGTCCTGCTCGACCACGCCAAGCAGTCGGCGCCAGCTGCCGAGCCGGATGTCCTTCAGGTCGATGCCGTCGATGGTGATGCGCCCCGAGTCGGGATCGAAGAATCGCGCGATGAGGTTGGAGAGCGTGGTCTTGCCGGCGCCGCTCGCTCCGATGAACGCCACCACCTGGCCCGATCGAACCTGGAACGACACATCCTCCAGCACGTGCTCCTTGCTTCCCGGATACGCGAACGTGACGCGCTCCACGGCCACATCGCCGCGCACATCGGCGCGATCAAGCGTGCGCGCCGACGCATGGTCGGGCAGCTCGCGTGGTTCGTTCAGCAGATCGAGCGTGCGGTCGTAGCCGGCCAGGTTGGTCTGGAAGTTGGTGGCACTCGAGGCCAGCGACTCCATGGGCCCAAGCAGCATCACCAGATAGGTCATGAACAGCACCAGATCGCCGGGCGTGAGCGACCCGGCCAGCACCTGCCGACCGCCGTACCACAGCAGCAGCGCGCTGCCTGCGGGCACGAACAGCGCCCAGCCCAGTTCGATGCCGCGACTCCACCACCAGGTCAGGATCTCCTGTCGCGCCATCAGATGGCTGCCCGTCGCGAATCGGCCCGATTCGCTGCCTTCACGCGCGAAGGCGCGCACCACGCGCATGCCGCCGAAGGTTTCGGTGGCCTGTGCATCCACGTCGCTGCGCTGCTGGCGGATGTCGCGGTACAGCGGTCGAATGCGGCCGATCCACGTGCGGTGGCTGAACCACACCAGCGGCAACAGCAGCACCGCGCCGATCAGCAGGCGCCAATCGGTCGCGGCCAGCACGATCAGGATGCCCACCAGCTGCACGATGGCCCGGAAGGGGTTGTAGATCATGCTGAACACCAGTTCCGACACACCGCCCGCATCCTCGCGCAGCAGGCTGGTGAGTCCGCCGGACTTCAGCTGCCACACGCGGCCAAGCGGCAATCGCACCGCGTGCTGAAAGGCCTGTCGTCGCAGGCGCACTTGCAGCAGCTTGGTCACGCGCGTGGCTTGCCAGCGACCGATCAGATGCGTGGCCGTGCCGATGATGCTGACGCTCACGATGCCGATGGCGATCGCCGTGAGCAGCGCGGTGCGATCAAGCTGCGCGGCCGACGGGGCGAAGCGCGTGATCACCGCGGGCAGCGGCTGGCCCATGAACACGTTGTCGATGGCGAGCTTGGTTGCGGCCGGCGGAACGAGGCTGAGCGACGTGCCGATGGCCAGCGTGGTGAGCGCGAGGGTCATGGCGCCTGCATAGGGGCGCAGTTCCATCACAAAGCTGCGGAACAGCTCGCCGAAGCTGCGACTGCGCTTCAGGCTGCGTTCGGTGCCGTGGAAGCTGACCACCGTGCGTTCCTTGCGCTCGCGCGCCTTGCGCCGCTGTTCGTCGCGATAGGCGTCGTAGCGGCGGCGGCTGCTGGTGGCGGTCATGCATCGATGGTAGCCGCGGCGTCGTGCACATCCTCGTACACTGCGGCGATGCTGCACCGACTTCGCATCGCTGCCGTGCTTCTGGCAGTTCTTCCCGTCTCGATCGCCTGGACGCAGGCCGCCAAGACGGATGCCCCGGAGGCGGTGACCTACACGTACAACGGCCCCGCATGCGCGCCGATCGGCTTTCTGAAGGCGCCCGCGAAGCCCAAGGGCGCCGTTCGTCTGGCTGCATACAACGTTGAGAACCTCTTCGACGGCAAGGACGACCCTGCGCTCAAGGGCAAGGACGACGACCTGCCGATGGCGACCGACGAGACGCGACTGAAGAATCTGGCGGCGGCCATCAAGGCGCTCGATGCCGACGTGCTGGCGCTGGAGGAAGTGGAGAGCAAGGATTGCCTCACCTGGTTCCGTGACACCTACCTCAAGGATCTCGGCTACGAGCATCTCGCCAGCGAGGAGGTTGGCTACTACCGCGGCGTGGAGCAGTCGATCCTGAGCCGGTATCCGATCAAGAGCGTCGAGATCCATCCGGAGATGAAGCTCAGCGACGCGGCGAAGCGCATGCCCGCCGATGCCGAAGCGCGCAAGAAGCAGGGCTGGGCGGACGAGTCGAAGCTTGAGAAGGACGGCTTCCAGCGCAGTCCGCTTGTGGCGAAGATCGCCATGCCCGACGGCAGCGAGTTGAACCTGCTGGTGGTGCACCTGAAGGCGGGTGGCAAGGCGTTCGCCTATCAGCGCGATCTGGAGTCGCTCAGCATCGTGTCGCTGATGGACGCGATCCGCGCCAAGGACAAGGATGCGCAGATCGCCGTGGTGGGCGACTTCAACGCCACGCCCATGCAGCAGCCGGTGAAGGTGCTGCGCGACAAGGCATTGGGCGGCCTGATCAGCGCCTACGAGCTGCGTCCGGCGGCTGACAAGCGCAAGCCGGCCGCCGACGCCGATGAGGATGAAGGCGGCGACGCGCCCAAGACCAAGGGCAAGGCCGCAAAGGCGCCGGCCAGCGACGACGCGAAGGCCACCGGTGCGAAGTACCTCACGCACTCCTTCGTGCCGGAAGACAGCAAGGGCAAGCCCGTGCAGCGCACGATCGACTTCATCATGCTCTCGCCGTCGCTCTTCCAGAAGGGCGCGAAGGATTCCTACTTCGTGCTCAGCACGCCGAAGGCGGGTGCCGCGGGCAACGATCGCCCCAAGGGCTACGGCAGCGACCACAACCCCGTGGCCGTGGACCTGCAGCTTGGCGGCAAGGCCGGCGACAAGCCCGCTTCGAAGTGATCAGACGCGATCGCCGCGCGCCTCGAGCAGGCGGATCGCCTCGTTCACGTCCTTGTCGCCGCGTCCAGAGACATTGATCACCACGATCTGATCCGGCTTCATGCCGCGTGCGATCTGCATCGTGGCATGCACGGCATGGGCCGTCTCCAGGGCTGGAATGATGCCCTCGTGCTCGGCGATCAGGCGGAAGGCATCGAGTGCCTCATCGTCGGTGGCGGCCACGTACTCCACGCGGCCGCTGTCCTTCCAGAAGCTGTGTTCGGGGCCCACGCCGGGGTAATCCAGGCCAGCGCTGCATGAATGCACGTCGGCGGTCTGGCCAGCCGCGTCCTGCAGCACGTAGCTGAGCGAGCCATGCAGAACGCCCGGCGTGCCGAACGACAGCGGTGCAGCGTGATCGCCTGCCTTCGCGCCGCGGCCACCGGCCTCCACGCCCACCAGACGCACGCCCGCATCCTGCACGAACGGATGGAAGATGCCCGCCGCGTTGCTGCCGCCACCCACGCACGCCACCACGCAGTCGGGCAGGCGCTTCAGTCGCTCCAGGCACTGTGCGCGGCATTCGCGACCGATCACGCTCTGGAAGTCGCGCACCATCATCGGGAATGGGTGCGGACCGACCACGCTTCCGATGATGTAGTGCGTGTCGGTCACGCTGCCCATCCAGTCGCGCATGGCCTCGTTGGTCGCGTCCTTCAGCGTGCGACTGCCCGTCTCGACCGGCGTCACCTTGGCGCCGAGCAGCCGCATGCGGAACACGTTCAGCGCCTGGCGCCGCACATCCTCGGCGCCCATGTACACCTCACACTGCAGGCCAAGGCGCGCGCAGGCGGTGGCGGTGGCCACACCGTGCTGGCCCGCGCCGGTTTCGGCGATGATGCGCTTCTTGCCCAGACGCTTGGCCAGCAGCGCCTGTCCGATGGTGTTGTTGATCTTGTGCGCGCCGGTATGCGCCAGATCCTCGCGCTTCAGCCACACCTGCCCGCCGCCGGCAAGGGCGGTCAGGCGCTCGGCCGGGGCAAACGGCGTTTCGCGACCCACGAAGTCTCGCAGCAGCGTGTCCACCTCGCTCTGGAACGTGCGGTCGGCAATCGCCGCGGCGTAGGCGGCCTCGAGCTGCTCCAGCGCGTTCAGGAGCGTCTCGGGCACGTAGCGTCCGCCGAAGCGGCCGAAGCGGCCACTGGTGTCGGGGACATGCGGAAGCGTGGTCATGACGTCGATCCTAGCCGGGCACCGCGCGAAAGTCGTCGCGTGCGCGACTCAGGCTGGATTGGTCGGCACGAACACGGGTGGCCGCCGTCGCATGCGGCGCGACACGGCACCCATGGGTCCGCTCACCGCGTAGGCCACGAAGCACACGGCCAGTGCCACCTGAAGCCACCACACGGCCATCACCACCGGGATCACGATGCGCACCAGCGCGCCAAAGCTCTTGCGGCCAGCCACCCAGCGATTGATCAGGTGCGGATAGCGCATGGTGCTCACCATGCCGATCGCCGCCACCAGCGTCACCAGCGGAATGAGCAGGCTGCTGGTCTTCTCGAAGCCCGGCGGAAACTCGCCGCCGAACTTCTTCACCAGCAGATGCTGGTGCAGCAGGATGAGGCTCGCCACGCAACCGGCGGCAGCCGGCGAGGGCAGGCCGCGGAACCAGCGGTGATCTTCGGCATCGGCCGAGGGGGTTTCCACATTGAAGCGCGCCAGTCGCAGGGCCGTGCAGCAGATGTACGCGGCGGCGATGGTCCAGGTGACGCGGCCGTACAGGTTGTCCGCGTCGGGACCCAGGATGCCGGTGTAGTGCTCGGGGCCGTAGTAGTGGCTCACCAGTCGCAGCATCATGTAGGCCGGCGCCACGCCGAAGGCCACCATGTCGGCGAGCGAATCGAGTTGCGCACCCAGATCGCTGGTGCTGCGCGTGAGGCGCGCCACGCTGCCATCGAGCGCATCCAGGAACATGCCCAGAAACAGCAGGCAGCACGCCACGGTGAGCGTGTTCCATCCGAAGATCTCGGTGGTGGCCACCGGCATGGCCGCGTAGTGGATGGCCGCGAAGCCGCAGATCAGGTTGCCCAGCGTCATCAGGGCCGGGATCACGGCCAGCGCAGGCATGGCGCGCCCGCGCTCCATGCGGCGGCGCAGTCGGAATCGGCGGCGCTTGGTGATGTCGGTGGGCGTGTTCATGGTGCTGCGGCGGCAGGGGCAGTGTGGCCAACGTCAGCTGGCGCGTCCACCTCTTCGGCTGGAGAAGGGCGAATACCTGCAGGAACCTTCGCGATGAGGGCGATGGCGACCGAATAACCGTGTCGGTCCTTGCCGCGTTCGGGCATGGCGCGTTCTCCGAGCAACGCCACGCCTGCGGTCGGAGGCAGGTCGCTGGTGGTGGCTGGCCCCTTGCCTGTGGACACCGTCGGAGCGGGCAGGATGAGCAGGGCCTCGCCATCGTGCAGGCAGCACTCGATCGCCGACTGCATCACCACGCGTCCGGCCGGCGCATCGCCAGGCAGCGACTGCATGGGAAGCGTGGCAGGGGTCAGGTGCATCGCCACTTCGGTCTGCACGCATCCGCCATCCGCATCGGGCATCACCGCGTCGCGCACGCTGATGCGAAGCGCGCCGCCGTCGCCTCGCATGAACGCGCCATCCATCATCACCAGATCGTCTGCGCCAAGATCGCGGTGCGCCAGCTCCACCCAGTTGGCGCTCTGGCCCACGATCACGCGCGTGACTTCCGTCAGGGGGCCGAGTCGCGTGCGGATGTCGGGCAGATCGCCTGCGGGAACGATCGCCACCTGCAGAGCGCGGCGCGTTCATCGGGCGTGGGAAAGAGCCGAGTGGCGAAGGCGGCTGCCACCGCCTCCATGCGAGGCGCATCGGTGTCGAGCGTGTAGCGCACGCAGACCAGTCCCTCCGAGTCGCCGCGATCGATGCCGGTGGTCGGTGCCGGCGCTTCCGAGGGCGTCGACGCGCATGACGGCGCAAGCGCGGCCACACCGATCGCGGAGCAGATGGGCCATCCACGCACGCGTGCGCTCATGCGTTCGCGTCGTCGGGCATCGCGTTGATTCGGTCGATCATGCGTCGCAGCGTGCCGAAGGCGCGCTTGGCGAAGTGGAAGCGCAGGCGCGGAAGGTCGGGATGCTCGCCCTCGGCTTCCAGCGCGCCGGTCTGTTCGATGTGGCCGCTCTTGATGATGTTGCGGAACTCCGCGTCGAGCGTCTTCACCTGTCCGGCGCTGAGCGGTCGCTTCAGGCGGATCACCAGGTGGTCATCCACGTAGCGGCTGCTGTGGTAGCGGTGGTAGAAGCGCTGGATGCGGCGCGCCGCATCCGCCGGGCTCGATGCGAACTCGTACAGGCCCGGGTCCTCGGGGCTGATCCAGCCCTGCGACAGCAGGTTTTCGACCACGCCGAATTCCCAGCGCTTCCAGTAGCCAAGCGGCTTGCCCTCGGCGTCGGCGCCTTCCACCAGCACGATGGGCACGATGGGGCTCTTGCCGGTCTGCACCAGCGTGAGCACCTCGAAGATCTCGTCCATGGTGCCGAAGCCGCCCGGGAACACCGCCACCGCATCGGAGTGGCTGACGAACATAAGCTTGCGCGTGAAGAAGTACCGGAAGCTGAGCAGCTTCTCGTCGCCGGCGATCACCTCGTTCGCGTTGGTCTCGAAGGGCAGGCGGATGGAGAGGCCGAAGCTCGACTCGCGCGTGGGGCCCTCGTGGCCGGCCTTCATGATGCCGTCGCCGGCGCCGGTGATGGCCATCCAGCTTTCGGCCGCCATCAGCTGGCCGAACTGGCGCGCCGCGTGGTAGTCGGGATGCGTTTCCGGCGTGCGTGCGCTGCCGAAGATGCTGACCTTGCGCACCCCGCGATAGCGGTTGAACATGCGATAGGCACGCCGCATCTCCTTCATGGAGAGTTCGAGCAGCTTCATCTGCCCCGCGTCCAGGCCGTCATCGAGCAGCTTCAGCGACGTGAGCGCCAGCTCCTCCACATGGCGCCGTCGGCGGCCGGCCATGTTGCCCGTGCCGACGTGCTGCGATGCCTCGGCGGCCTCGCGCACAAGCGCTTCCACGCGTTCGCGCATCGAATCGTCTTCGGAGGGGCTGGGGTGGTGCGGCGTCATCGTGTCTCCATCGGTTTGGCCGCGGTCTGCGCAGCAGGCATTTCCGCGGAAGGATCGCCCCCGAGGGGCGGAAGCGGGGTCAGGTTCACCTTGGGCTCGGTCACCGGGCCCGTCACGTCGATCACGAACAGCTGGTCGCTGGCGGCGCCGAACAGGTCGCTGATCAGCGGCACGGTACCGCGGTTCTTGAAGCGCAGCGCCAGGTTCCAGGTGGCCAGATCCAGATGCGCAGGGTCGGGCAGGTCAGGTCCAGGCGATCGAAGCGCAGGTCGCTGCCACGCACGTGGAAGTCCACCTTGGCGGTGTCCAGACTGTCGGAGAGCGGCAGCATGAGCTGCGAGGTCTGCAGGATGCGCAGCGTCACGGGCAACTCGGCCATGCGCGCATCGATCGCGCTGATGTGGCCGATGCCGCGCAGCGTGTCGCTGCCATCAAGCATGCCGCCCAGGGACAGGGATGCGCTCACCGTGCCGGCGTTCGCGAAGCTCTGCGACGGATCACCGCCGCGCACCAGTCCCGGCAGCTCGGCATCGCTCACATCCACCTGCACGTTCCAGCTTCGGGTGTCGCCGCCGATGTCGGCCGACGCCCACGCGCGACCGTTGTACAGATTGCCGCAGAGGTCGCGCACCTGCGTCGCCTGCCCGCTCGCCGGTATGCGCAGCGAGCCACCCACCTCGGTCACCACGCGCCGGTTGACCTCGAACATGGCTTCGCCGCCACCAAGGTCGATCCGCACCGGCACCGGTCGCCCGCCGCGTGCGTCCACCTGGAACAGCGCGTGAATGTGGTCGAGGTTCGTGCCGGCGCGCATGGCGCCGTCGTCCACGTGAATGCCGCCCCGGATGCCCACTTCGGATTCGACGGGCGTCCAGCCGAGCAGTTCCAGCGACTCGGCGCGCACATCGGAGGCGCGGAGTTCAACCGTGCGCAGGCCGTCAGCCAGCCGCTCGGGCAGAACGCCCATCAGCGTCTCGTGCAGCGGGCTCACCTCGAAGTCGAGCGCCATCGATCCGCCATCTGCCGGGCCGTCGGGTCCGATGCCGAGCCGGCCATGCAGCCCGAAGTGTCCGCGCGTGACATCGCCCACCAGCGCGTCGTCGGAGCCTGTCACGTCGCTCCACAGTGAGAACGCGCCGGCCGTCAGCATGGCCCGCGATCCCGGCAGCAGCTGCATGAAGATCGGCACGCCACCGGGGTCGCCACGCAGCCAGGAGCCGCCATCGACGCGCAGGGTCCAGTCCTGGGCGGGCGTGCCGTCTTCCAGCACCGTCAGCGTTCCCTGTGCCTCACCGGTGGCGTTCCATCGATCCGCGATCGCGGCCACCTCGGGCAGGTTGGCCGCACGCAGCACCAGCGGAATCATGGGCGAGTCCATGCGATCCAGGCGCCATGTGGCATTCAGATCCTTCTCGCCGCTGCTTTCGGTGGCGACGGATCCGCAGGCATCCAGCACGCCGATCGGCGCGCCTGCGGACCATCCCTCGATGCGGGTATCGGCCAGTCGGAAGCTGAGGCCATCCACCACGAATGCGCCTCGTGTCACGCGCAGTTCGCACGGCACGCTGCCGGCATGGAAACGCAGGCCGTCGGTCTTCACGGTGATCAGGCGTTCTTCCTCGCGATCAGGTCGCTGCCGCAGGTGCAGCGTGCCATCGAAGTTGCCCGTCACGTCCGCGTCGCGCCATGCCGTGGTTGCGCTTTCGCGCACGTGTTCAGGCAGCAGTTGCGTGAGCCACAGCCCAAACGGCATGTGCTGCATCTTCGCGTCGAGCGCACGATCACGCTGCACCAGACTGGCGCTGCCGGTGGCGTGCACGGTGCCGCCACCGTTGGTCGCGTCCAGCGACAGCAGTTCGGCCACCTTCTCCGTGAGGTGGATCGATGCCTTCACCGCGTCCAGATCGAAGCCCCGGGGCCATGGCAGTCCGCTCGCCTCCAGACTGCCGTCATCATGCATGCCCGGCCGGATGCGGCCATCCGCCAGGAAGATGTTCAGGTCCAGCGTGGTGTGGCCCGCCGCATCGGAACCGATGGTGCCACGCACGCCCACCTCGCCCGACATGCCGAGCGCGTGCATGGACTCCGCGGCGTGGCTGAACTGTCCGCCCGGCCAACGCTTGTTCGCGGCGCGCCCTGAGTCCCAGCCCTCGAGTGGAATCGCCGCCAGCAGCGATGGCGTGATCTGATCACCCACCACGCGCAGGCGCAGGTTGGGGAAGGCGTCGCGGCCCTTGTCCAGTCGTGGAATGCGCACGTCACCGTCGATGGAACCCTCGCCGCCCGCGGCGGTGCGGAACTCCCATGTGGCCTCCGGCAGCACGATGCGCTCGTCCTCCAGATCGATGCGGCCGCGCTTCACGGTGATGGGGTAGGGGAAGCGCTCGCACAGCACCCGCGCATCCTGCACGGTGATCCATCCGGTGGTCTCCACACGGCTGCCGCCCTTGCGCGGACGCTTCACGTCGATGCTGAATTCGCACTTGCCACCCAGTTCGGTGCCGTTCTCGGCAAGCAGGCCGCTGCGCACGAGCTGGTCGCGCATCTCGCGGGCGAACAGCAGCTCGAAGATGTGGCGGGGACCTTCGTCGAAGGCGTTCTGCAGGGGCAGGTCGATGGGTGCCGGGGAGCGCGTGCGCACGTTCAGCTCCACGCCCGCGTCGTCGTCCGTGCCGTCCACCTTGCCGGTGATCTCCATGCGGCAGTTGTCCGAGCCGCGCGCCGTCAGGCTTTCGACAGCGATCTGGTCGCCGTCGAAGTTGATCTGCGCGAACACGTTGGTGAGCGGATAGCGGAAGTTGATGTACGCGCCCTCGCCGTGCTCGATCTTCAGCCAGCCCTTGGCCAGCAGTTCGGGCGGAGCGGCCTCCGCGCTGGTTGCCGCGCGCGTGGCTTCGGCGTGGATCATGATGGTGCCCTGACGAACGGTGAAGTTCTCCAGGATGTTCACCACGATGCGCGGCAGCTCGGCCACCCATCGTTCATTGGGCGAAGGTCGCATCAGTGCGTACTTGGGCACGTCGAAGTTGACGCGAAGTCCGCAGTGCTGCAGGGCATCGGCGAACCAGGCATCGATGTCGGTGAGCGACGATGGGATGGGCGCCTTGCTGAAGTCCATCTCCATGGTCAGCTTCAGCGGCAGGGGCAGCGCGATCTGTGCGGGTTCCGCGGTCGGCGACGCGGGTTGGCGACCGCGTCGATCGACCGACTGCAGGTGGCCCTCGAGGTTCTGCAGGGACAACTTGTCGCCGCGAAGCAGGATGCGGCCACTGTCGACGGTCATGCGAGGCACACCCGTCGCCTCGCCGCGGCGTCCCTCGCTGAAGCGCTGCCAACTGTCGCGACCGATCACCTCGGGCAGGTCGAGGGCGAGGTTCTTCAGGTCCACCTGCGCCTCGGCGATGGGCTGGTCGGGCGATCCGATCAGGCGGATGTCCGAGACGGTGCCCTTCAGGCCGAGCTTGTCGCAGGTCTGGCGGATCGCGAGCGGCAGCAGCGGTCGCACGGAGTCGGTGAAGTCGATCCGGTTCGCGTGCACCTCGTAGTCGAAGGTGATGTCGTTCCACTGGCCGTCCAGGCGCACGCCATCGGCCACCTCACGCGCGCTGCCCTGCGTCTGCAGGTCGGCGGCCTCCACCTCGTTCAGGCTGAACGCAAGATCGCCCGGCTTGCCACCCGCCACGGTCAGCAGCGAGCCGGTGAAGGCGCGGTCGCCGCGCAACTGCACCTGATTGCCGCGCACCAGGAAGTTCTCGAAACGCAGCGTTCCGATGTGGATCTGTTCGGGGCGGAAGGCGGGCTTCAGGCTGAATCCACCGCTGGAAGGCGTCAGGGC
>RFQW01000021.1 GCA_009924765.1 Planctomycetota bacterium
ATGTTCCACAGCGATCTGAGCCGTCAGGTGCTGCGCGACGCGACCCTGGCCCGCCTGCTTGGCATGCCCAACGTGATCGTGACGCCCCACCAGGGCTTCCGACCGGCGGTGCAGGCCATCGCGCGCACCACGCTGCAGAACGCCACGGCCTTCGAGTCGGGAAGGATGGAACGGGGCAATCTGGTTGTGGGCCCTGCCGAATCCGTTAGCCTGTCGGCATGAACCACTGTCAGGTCGCCCGCTTCGTCGTGCTCGCACTGCTTCTCGCCGGCTGCAACAGCAACAGCGGCTCCACAACCGCTTCGCAGGATCAGCCCACCAGCGTCACGGGGCGTCCGCTGCTTTCGCCGCCGCGCCGCCTGATCGCTCGCATCCGCGAGGATGTCTCCGGCGACAAGAAGAAGTCCGACGGCACCGACTTCATCATGCTTGATCGCACCACCGCCAGCACGGCCAAGATCGGCGACACGCTGCGCGTGGAGCTGAAGGCCGCCACCGGCACCGGCTACCAGTGGATGTTCGCGGGCTGCGACAGCAACCCCACCGACGACGCCCTGAAGCAGGCCACCGAGCCCACCGTGATCAAGCCACTCTTCGACTGGAAGAAGGGCGAAGGCAAGGTGGAACCCACCGAACCGGGCAAGCCCGGCGCTCCCGCCTACACCGTGTTCGAGTTCTCCGCCGCACAGGCCGGGACCAGCACCATGCACTTCGTGCTGGTTCGCCCGTGGGAGAAGGGCGCGAAGCCCACCGACACGCGCACGCTGCAGATGACCGTGCGCGCGAAGTAAGCGCGCCCGAAGTCAGGTTCAACGGCGATTGTCCGGGCCATCCGGACCACGACCGCCGTCGCGCGGACCATCCGGGCCGCGGTTGCCGCCACGCGGACCGTCGGGGCCACGATCTTCGCCGCGCGGACCGCCCGGGCCACGCATGCCGTCCGGGCCCTGCATGCCGCGCATCATGGACATGCGAGCGCCCATGCCCATGCCGCCGCGCATACGCATGCCGGCCTCGCGTCGCATCTCCTTCTTCTCATCGCCCTTGCCGATGCCGATGCCAACCAGCAGCAGCAAGAAGGCGCCGATCACGATCAGGATCCAGCGCATCCAGCACACGCGCTTCTCAAGGCGCGCGAGGCGATCTGCGCAGCAGCACTTGCAGCAGGACGAGGCGTTGCAGCACGATGGGGTAGGAGCGGTGTCTGTCATAGGTGGTTCCTGTTGCGCAATCTACGCGAACCGGGGACCGATCTTGCGGCAGTTCACGTGAATTGCGCCGCGAATCAACCCCACCCCGGGGCACTTAACCCCGATTCCACCATCGATTTGGGGCGCGTTCGCCCGTCCCTCAAGCGCCACGAGGCTTCGTGCCATGAGCGCCGCTTCCCCTTCAGGTACGGTACGAACCAAGCACGTTTGCGCGTGGCAACGTGGCCGATGACACGCTGAACGCATGCATGGTGATCACACGATGAAGAACGCCGCAATCCTTCTCTCCCTCACGCTCGCCTCGATGACTGCCGCGCAGACACCACCCGCCGCACCCATCGCCAAGCCCACCACCGCGGCCAAGGCGCCCGAAAGCGACGTGCCCGCATGCCTGACGCCCGCTCCACGCGGCGACGACGGCGGCAAGTCGCGACAGGACGAGGTGCTGCGCCGCGTGCGCGAGGCGAAGGCCCCGGTGAACGTGGTGTTCGTGGGCGACAGCATCACGCAGGGTTGGGAAGACGCGGGCGCCGCGGCGTGGAAGCGCAACTTCGAGCCGATGGGCGCCCTGCAGATCGGCGTGGGCGGTGATCGCACCGAGCATGTGCTGTGGCGACTGCAGCAGGCACCGCTGACGCCGCTTGACCCCAAGGTGATCGTGCTGATGATCGGCACCAACAACGCCGGCACTGGCCGTGACAGCGGCGAACTGATCATCCGTGGCATCGCGGCCATCGTGGATCTGCTGCACATGCAGTGTCCGAACGCGCAGGTGCTGGTGCTGGACATTCCGCCGCGCGGTCTGCCGATCAATCCGCTGCGTGGCGTGGTGCTGCAGGTGAATCAGGCGCTCAGCCAGCGCGCCTGGGGTGATCATGCGCGGTTCGTGCGCGTGGCGGATCGGTTCGTTCTTCCGGATGGCCGCATCGATCAGGCGGCGATGCCGGATCACCTGCACTTCTCGCCCGCGGGCTACGACGCGTGGGCCGAGGGCATCGCCCCTGCCGTCACTTCGGCGATGCCGAAGGCGAAGCCGGCGGCGCAGGAGCCTTCGGCGCCTCAGGCACCCGCGCCTCCGGCGGATCCACCAGCTGCCAGTCGGACTCCGCGAACAGGAACTTGAGCGTGCGCCCAAGGCGCGCCGACCAGCTGGGCTCGTCGTGCGTGCCGCCGGGAATCACTTCCACGTGCAGGCTGCGTCCGTAGGCGGGCTGCACCGCCTGCTCGAACCTTCGCAGCGCATCGCACAGCCCCGCGCGCTCGCGATCACCCATGTCCACCCACAGCCGATCCACGGCGGGTGCGCGCGCGCTCCATCGGTTGATCACCGAGCCGTTGTTCCACCACAGACTTGGGCTGACCGCCGCCACGCGACCAAAGGTGCCCGCATGTCGCTCCGCCGCGGCCAGCGAGATGATGCCGCCCAGGCTGCTGCCCATGATGGCGGTGCTTTCGCGACCCGGCTTGGTGCGATAGTGCGAATCGATGAAGGGCTTCAGTTCGGTGGCCAGCCACTGCAGATAGCGCGCACCCTCGCCGCCGCGCCCCTGCGGCTTGTTGTCGCCGCGCGCTTCCTCCACATCCACATCCGGGGTGTAGTCGGCCACGCGCTCGGGTGAGTTCCACACGCCCACGATGATGATGGGCGGGATCACGCCCTTGCGGATCAGGTCGTTGGCCACCTCGTCGGCGTGCCACTCGCGACCCATGAACGCCGTGCCCGGATCGAACACGTTCTGGCCATCGTGCATGTACAGCACCGGATAGCGCTGCTCGGCCTTCAGCGGGTGGCTGTAGCCGGGCGGCAGCCACACCACCACATTGCGCGGCAGCAGGCCCTTCTGCGCCGCCGACTGCATGGCGGCATGCATGCGCACCTCACCCGTGACACCGGCTGCCTTGTCCACGGCCTCGCCGGGCAACGCCGGCGGCGGCGACTTGTCGGTGCGGTGACCAACCACGTCCTGGGCGGCGAAGGCAGCAGCGTGGCGAGCGGTCCGAACATGCCACCACTGTAGCGGCAGCAACTACGATGCCCGCCATGCCACGACGAACCATGAAGGAATTCCGCCAGGAGCGCGCAGCCGGCCAGAAGATGGTGATGGATTGCGACCACCTTGGCATCAAGCGTTTCTTCCGACTGGACGCCGCCAGTTACGAGGACGGCGCCCTGCCCGGCCGCACCAAGGAACTGCTGGGCCTTGTCGCCAGCGGCGTGCTGCGCTGCGACGACTGCATCGACTACCACCTGGAGCAGGCAGTGAAGGCCGGCTGGTCGAAGGCCGAGATCCACGATGCGCTGAATGTGGCGCTGGTGGTGGGTGGCAGCATCGTGATTCCGCACCTTCGCCGCGCCTTCGCAAGCCTTGAAGAACTGCTCGCCGAGCGCGACGCAGGTACCCTTCCCGCCTGAACCGCGCGATTTGCGCGATCCGATGCACGCCTGAGCCGAAAGCACCCACGCATGCCACGACCCCTGCAGACCGTCTCGATCCTTGCCGCACTTGCCGCCATGGGCGCGCTGGCCTGGCTGTCGGCCCCCAGCAACAGCACCACGCCATCCAACATGAAGTCTGTGGCGCTGTCGAAGCCGGCGGCGCCACCAGCGCCCGCAGCCGCGCCCATCACCGCAGCGAGCGCTGACAAGGCAGCTCCCAAGGCAATCGCCAGCGATGTGGGTGCCGATGCGCAGATCGCCGCGATCCTGAGTGCTGAACTGAAGGGCGCCAACCTTCCAGCCATGGCTGCGATCGTGGTGAAGGATGGGCGCGTGGTGGGCAGCGCCGCCGTGGGCGTGCGCAAGATGAAGGACGCCACCGCCGTCACCGTGTCGGATCCGTTTCATCTGGCCAACAACACCAAGGCGTTCACCGGCGTGCTGATCGGTCGCCTGGTCGATGAAGGCAAGCTTCGCTGGGACACCACCATCGCCGAAGCATTGGGTCGCGAGATTCCAGGCATCCACCCCGACTTCGCGGGCGTGACCGTGGACCAGCTGCTGCACCATCGTTCGGGCTTGCTGGCGCGCGGCCCAACCGAGGTGTGGGGCGCCGCACAGCGAGCCAAGGGACCCGCCGCGCAGCAGCGCGCCTCGTATGTGGAAGCCATGCTGTCGGCGGCACCCGCCAAGCAGGCAGGCCAGTACCAGTACAGCAACGCGGGCTACGCGGTGCTGGGCATGATCGCCGAGGTGGCTGGCGGCAAGCCCTACGAGCAGCTGTTGCAGGAACAGGTGCTTGCGCCGCTGGGCATCACCACCGCAGGCTTCGGCCCCGCGGGTGACGCGAACAAGGTGGATGCACCCTGGCCGCATCTGGATGGCTCGCCCTCGTTCACCGACAACCCCGATGCCATCAACTCCTCGGCTCGCCTGCACATGAGCATGGCCGACTGGGCCAAGTTCGCCATCTTCGAACTGGGTCACCAGCCCACGCCCCCGCTGCTGAAGCCCGAAACCTTTGCGCACCTGCAGGCGCTGCAGGGTGAGGTGAAGGACACCGAGATGGGCTACGCATGCGGCTGGTTCCGACCCAAGCGCGACTGGGCGGGCGGCCGCGCGCTGCATCATGTGGGCAGCAACGTGGTCACCTTCTCCGAAATCTGGCTGGCACCCGAGAAGGATTTCGGCGTGATGGTGGCGTGCAACGAGGGCAACCCCGAAGCTGGGGCGAAGCGTGCGACGCCGCGGCGGCGGCGATGATCGAGCGATTCCTGGGCGTGGCGCCTGGCCCGCTGAACTCGGCCCGCGACCGCAGCAACCCCGTGAAGAAGGGCAAGGCGGGCAACTGAACCCGCGATCCACGCCGATGGCTTCAGCGCATGCGCGCATCGCGTTAGACTGCGGCATCTGGATCCACGCATGAGCCTGCTCGTCGAAACCCGGGACCTTCACAAGCGCTTCGGCGGCATTCATGCCGTGCGCGGCGTGAACCTGCGCGTGCAGCGCGGCGAGGTGCTGGGGTTCCTGGGGCCAAACGGCGCAGGCAAGACCACCACCATGCGCATGATCACGGGCTTTCTCGAGCCCACCGATGGTTCCGCGTGGGTGGACGGCGTGAATGTGGCGCTGGATCCGCTGCGCGCCAAGAGCCGCATGGGCTACCTGCCCGAAGGCGCCCCCTGCTATCCCGACATGCGCGTGGAGGAGTTCCTGAGCTTCATCGCCCGCGCACGCGGATACCGCGGCACCGAACTGAAGGCCCGCGTGGAGCGCGCGATCATGTCGGTGAACCTGACGCTGGTGCGCCGTCAGACCTTCGAGACCCTGTCCAAGGGCTACCGCCGCCGCACGGGCATCGCGCAGTCGCTGCTGCATGATCCGCCGGTGCTGATCCTGGACGAACCGACGGACGGCCTGGACCCCAACCAGAAGTTCGAGGTGCGCTCGCTCATCCGCCAACTGGGCAAGGATCGCGCGATCATCCTGAGCACCCACCTGCTTGAAGAGGTGGAAGCCGTGTGCACGCGCGCGGTGATCATCAATCGCGGCACCGTGGTGTTCGACGGCACGCCCGCCGAGATGGACGCCAAGGCGCCGGCCTCGATCAAGGTCAACCGGCTCGATCACGTGTTCCGCGAACTCACCACCGGCGATGTGCCCGGAGGCAAGCCATGATCGCGCGCACGCTGGTGATCGCGCGGCGCGAGTTCGCGGCGTACTTCGCCACGCCGCTGGCCGCGGTGTTCCTGGTCATCTTCCTGTTCCTGGCGGGGCTGTTCACCTTCAACATCGGCAGCTTCTATGAGCGCGGGCAGGCCGATCTGCGACCGTTCTTCCAGTTCCATCCGTGGCTGTTCCTGTTCCTGGTGCCTGCGGTCAGCATGCGCCTGTGGGCCGAGGAGCGCCGCACCGGCACCATCGAGCTGCTCACCACGCTGCCCTTCCGTCTGGGTGAACTGGTGGTGGGCAAGTTCCTGGCCGCCTGGGGCTTCACGCTGGTGGCGCTGGCACTGACCGTGCCGACCTGGATCACGGTGAACTGGCTGGGCGAACCCGACAACGGCGTGATCCTGTGCGGCTATGTGGGCAGCGCGCTGATGGCGGGCGCGTTCCTGGCGGTTGGCGCGTGCATCAGCAGCACCAGCAAGAGTCAGGTGATCGCGTTCGTGAGCTGCGTGGTGGCGTGCTTCCTGCTGCTGCTCACGGGCTTCCCCGCGGTGCAGGACTTCTTCAACGGCTGGGCGCCCCGCGCGGTGGTGGAGGCGGTGAGCAGCATGAGCGTGCTCACCCACTTCGATTCCATGGTGCGTGGCGTGCTGGATGCGCGCGACCTGCTGTACTTCATCAGCGTCATGGTGGCGTTCCTGTTCATGAACGCGCTGCTCATCGACTGGAAGAAGGCCCTGTGATGCGAACCGACGCGCGCAGCACGGCCCTGTGGGGCATCACCCTCACGCTGATCGCCCTGGTGGCGCTGAACGCGGCGGCCACGTTCCTGGTGCGCGGCGTGCGCGTGGATCTGACGGCCGAGCGCGTGTATTCGCTGTCGGGTGGCGTGCGCACGCTGCTTGGTCGACTTGAAGAGCCCGTGCGACTGCAGCTGTTCTGGAGCCAGGACGCGGGCGAAAGCGCGCCGGCCATTCGCGCGCATGCGCAACGCGTGCGCGAATTCCTGGAGGCGCTCACCGCCGACAGCGGCGGCCTGCTGTCGCTGGAGTTCATCGACCCCATTCCATTCAGCGAGGCGGAGGATGCCGCGCGCGCTGCGGGCCTGTCGCAGCTGCAGGTGGACGGCGTGGGCACGGCGCTCACGCTTGGTCTGGCTGTGCTTGGTCCAACCGACAAGCTGGAGGCGATTCCCTACCTGAACCCCGATCAGGAACCCTTCCTTGAATACGAGGTGGCCAGCGCGATCGCCAGCGTGGGTCGCGGCAAGAAGCCATCGATCGGCCTGCTGAGCACCCTGCCCTTCACGCCGCAGTACAACCCCATGAACCCGCAGGGTGGCGATGTGCCAGCCACCATCAAGCGACTGGACACGCTGTTTGATGTGAAGCGCATCGACCCCAAGGGCGACACCATTCCCGATGGACTGGATGCGCTGGTGGTGGTGCAGCCGCGCAATCTCGGCGAGCCGCTGCTGAAGGCGATCGATGCGTGGGCGGTGGCGGGCAAGCCCACGCTGGTGATGTTCGATCCGTGGTGCGAGACCGATCCGCGCGCCAAGGCAGACGGCGTGGGTGGCACCAAGCCCGGCACCATCGCCAACATCGGGCCGCTGCTCGGTGCGTGGGGCCTGACCATGCCCATGGACATGGTGGTGGGCGATCGCAAGGCCGCCACGCGCGTGACGCAGCGCACCATGGGTGGACAGACGGTGCAGCTGGACTACCTGCCGTGGCTCAGCCTCACGCGCTCCGCCATGAGCCCCAACGACCCCATCACCGGCAGCCTGTCCGGCATCAACCTGATGAGTGCCGGCGAGCTGCAGCCGATGCCCGGCGCCACCACCAAGGTGGAACCATTGGTGCAGTCCAGCGAGGACAGCCAGTTGATCCAGAGCCTGAAGCTTGGCTTCTTCGGCGAGAGCGATCGACTCGTGAAGGACTTCAAGCCCGATGGCCGGCGCAAGACGCTGGCCGCGCGCGTGAGCGGCCCCTTCAAGAGCCCCTACACCGGTGCGGCCGGCACCGCGAACCTGATCGTGGTGAGCGACGCCGACCTGTTCGATGACAGCACCTGGCTGCAGTCCGACGCGCAGGGCAACAAGCGCGCCATCGCCGACAACGGCCCGCTGGTGTTCAATGCGCTGGAAACGCTGGTGGGCGACCGCGCGCTGGCCGATCTGCGCAGCCGCGGCCAGAGTCGCCGACCCTTCACCCGCGTGGAGGGCATGCGCAAGGAAGCCGAAGGCCGCTACTTCGCGCGCGAGCAGGAACTGCAGAAGCAGGTGAAGGACGCCGAACTGAAGGTGTCGCAGCTGCAGCGCGAAGGCGCGAAGGACGGCGCCAAGACGGGCATTCTCACGCCTGAACAGGCCAAGGCGCTGGAGAACCTGAACCGCGACGTGCTGGAGGCGCGCAGCGAACTTCGCGGCGTGCAGCTGCAGCTGCGCAGCGAGGTGGAACGCACCGGCCGCGACGTGATGGTGCTGAATGTGGTGGTGTGGCCGCTGGTGGTGGCATGCATCGCCGCCGCCTGGACGCTGACCCGCGCCGCGCGCTCGCGCCGCCGCGTGGAACCCGCAGGAGCCCGGGCATGAACCGATTCCTTCCACTGCTGGCCGTGGCGGCCGCCCTGCTCACGCTGATCGCGGTGTGGGCCGTGGGCGATCGCATCGCCACCAGCGTGCGTCAGGTGCAGGGCCCCATGTTTCCCGATCTGGCTGCGCAGGCCAACACGCTGACCGCCATCGAACTCGAGCAGGGATCGAACCGCGTGCGACTGGAGCGCGGCGCGAATGACGCGTGGACGCTGGCCTCGCGCGATCACTACCCCGCCGACTTCGAGCAGGTGCGCGGGCTCATCGTGGGCCTGTCGCAGCTGCAGAAGGACCAGATGCTCACCAGCAAGGCCGCGCGTCTGGGTGAACTGAACCTCACCTGGCCCGACCCCGAGGATCGCGCGCGCCGCATTCGCCTGTACACCTCGCCTGAAGCCGAACCACTGGAGGTGCTGCTGGGCCAGGAGCGCATCACTCCGCGCAGCACCTATGTGCGCCGCATGCCCGAGACGCAGGCCTGGCGCTGCCGCGGCGGCGTGAACGGCGATGTGGACGTGCAGCGCTGGATGCGCCGCGACCTGCTGTCGCTGCCTTCAAGCGAATTCCTTGGCGCAGGATGGCTGGGCCTGGTGGTCACGCCCAAGCCAACCACCGGCGAGGTGCCCAAGCAGCGCACCCCCGACATGTTCAACGCGCGCGCCGGCACCGATCCTGCCTGGACCCCTGCGCAGATCAACGCCGCTCGCGGCGTGCTGGGCGAGTGGACAAGCCGCGTGGAGTTCGACGATGTGCGCGCCGCCACCAAGGACTTCGCGCCAACGCCCGATCGCACGCTCACCTTCGACGTGAAGGGCGCTCGCGTGACGCTGCTTGGTCAGCAGCAGTCAGGCAGCACCTGGTTCCGCCTGCGCGTGGAGCCGCGCGATGGCGCCAGCCAACCCACGCGCAATCGCGAAGCCGGCGATCCATGGATTCCAGACTGGCAGACCTTCGCCAAGAGCGTGGATGGTTGGGAGTACAAGCTGCCCAACTGGCGCGAAGCCGAACTCACGCGCCTTCGCAGCGACGAGCCCGAGCCCAAGATGCCTGCACGCGAAGACATGACCGGCAAGGATCGGCTTCCGCCGAGCAGCTCGCCCATGCCCCGCTGACGCACGATTGTCCGAAGGCGCTCAGTCGCCCGAGATGAACTTGGCGTTGCCGTTGGTGTCGGTCATCACCTTGATCTGCGGCTTGCCGTTGGGGGCCATCCACATCATGGTGCTGTCGCCGTTGTTCATGGTGGCGCCGCCGATGCGCACGTTGCCGTTGGCGTCGCGCCACTGCACGCTGCTCTGGCCCGAGGGGCTGCACAGCGCGGCGATGCGGCTCTTGCCCGCGGCGTCGAACCACTGGGTGTAGGAGCTGTTGTCCTTGTTCACGCCGCTCGAGATGCGGGCGATGCCCTCGGCGTCGAAGATGCGCACGCTGGCCACGCCGTTGTCGTCGCCGGCGATCACCACGCGCTCGTTGCCGTCGTTGTCCACGATGCTCAGTTCCTTCGCCACGATCTTGTCGGAGGTGCTCTGCGCGCCACCGGCGATGAGCGCGCTCAGGCCAAGCAGCAGGCCCAGGTTCATCAGGCGGGTGCGGGCGAGGCTGCGTTCAACGTTGGCGAGTCGGGTTTCGATGCTCATGGGTTGTTCCTTTGGGGAGGGGCGGAAAATAGCAGGCTTGCGGGTGGCGTGCAGGGGCGACGGAACGCTGCGAGCGCGGCACCGGATGCGGCCCTGTGCTACTTTCCCGCGCATGCAATCCTCCGCAACGCTTCATCGCCGCTCGCATTGGGGTCTGGTCACGCTCAACGGCGTGCTGCTGCTGCTTGCCGGACTGTTCCTGGCCATCTTTCCGTTCGCGGGCGCGCTGAGTTTCACCGCCGCCGTGGGCATCTATCTGGTGGCCGTGGGTGCGATGGGTCTGTTCGTGGCGCTGAAGGCGCTTGCTGACGGCCACGGCAGCGTGCTGGCCTTCGTGGGCCCGCCACTGGCCATGCTGCTCGGTGTCATCTTCTGGATGGCCCCCGCTGCCGGCCTTGCTGGCGTGATGGAACTCGCCGGCGCGTTCGCCATGGTGGGCGGCATCTTCCAGGTGGCCGCGGCCTTCGGCATGGCCGGCCGCATGCACTGGGGACTGCTGCTGTTCAACGGCCTGCTCACCCTGGGCGCTGGCGTGTGCATGATGATGCAGCCGGCGATCGCGGTGTTCGTGTTCGCGATCTTCTTCGGCGTGCAGCTCGCGTTCCACGGGGGTCACCTGATCCGCGTGGGCATGCGCATGAAGCGCCTGATGCACTGAGCGCACGCGGCTGGCCGTACCGCACATCAAGTCTCAAGGGGGCGAGTGTGGCGTTTTTGACGCGCCATGCGGGCTTTGGCACGTTGTGTGCCTGAATTGCGGAAAGTTCTCCTCGTATCCAACGAAATCATTTGCCCGGTTCCGTCTGTAACGGAGCGTGGTTCTCAGCCCCTTCTCTGGAGAAGTGTCGGGAGGCGCAGGCAAGTGGTTGGATGCGGATCAATCTGAAAACCAGACCTTTCGAAGGAGACGCCCATGACACGAGCCATGAATCCCCGCAGCGCCGGCATTCCGTCGCGCTCGTCCGGCAACATCGCCGAACTCACCAAACTTTCCCCAGATCACCTCCTGCAGGGCCAGCAGCGCGTGCTTGAACTGGTCGCCAGCGGAGCCCCGCTTTCGGAAACCCTGTCCGCCATCGCGCGCTTCAGCGAGGAAGCCATCCCCACCATGATGGCCTCGTTGCTGATCTTCGATCCCGACACCGAGGCCCTGCGCAAGGGCGGCTACGGCCGCCTGCCGGCCAGTTTCCAGGATGCCATCGACGGCATGAAGCCCGGGCCCGTGAGTGGAAGTTGCGGCACCGCCGCCTTTCGCTCGCAACGCGTGATCAGCCGCGACGTGCGCGTGGATCCGCTGTGGGAGCCCTTCGTGCAGTTCGCGGGCATGTACGGCATCGTGAGCGCCTGGAGCACGCCGCTGAAGGACGCCAAGGGCAACCTGCTCGGCGTGTTCGGCATGTACTACGGCGACTGCCGCGAGCCATCCGA
>RFQW01000201.1 GCA_009924765.1 Planctomycetota bacterium
CGCGCTACGACGATGTGCTGAAGCTGATCGACCAGTACGAGCAGGCGCTGAGCGCCGGCGATCTGGAGAAGGCCGATGCGCTGCTGAAGCAGGTGGGCGAGCGTCTGGAGTCGAAGGACATCGCGGGTCTGGCGAGCAACATCGTGAACCGTGCGCGCTCGTATCAGAGCGCCATCGCCAGCACGCTCAGCAAGGAACTGCGTCGCATCGAGGGCCTGAGCGACACCTTCCACCAGAATCCGAAGCAGCTGGCGCGCCAGCTGTGGCTGGAGGCGGTGCGAAGCGTGCTGTCGCAGCGCGAAGTGGAAGTGTTCACCGTGCCGCCCGACACGGGCATGAGCCAGCTCGCGTTCGGCAGCAGCCCCGAAGTGATGCAGATCCGTCGCAACGCCGAGGTGCAGCGACGCAAGCAGATGCGCGACATCGAGGCGGCCATGATGCCTGCGTGGAATCTGGGCGTTCGCCAGATCATGATCGACAAGGAAGGCCGGCGCCTCGACGCGTCTGGCGAGAAGGGCTTCGGCCGGGAGAACAAGTGATGGCATCCGCCGAGACCCAGAAGGTGGTGGAGGCGGTCGGCCTCACCAAGGTGTTCAGCGACTTCTGGCTGCGCGCGAAGGCGCTGGCGGTGGACAACATCGACTTCGAGATCCGCCCGCACGAGATCTTCGGCCTGCTGGGCCCCAACGGCAGCGGCAAGAGCACCACCATCAAGATGATCCTGGGCCTGCTGCGCCCCACGCGCGGTCGTCTGACCGTGCTCGGGCATGCGCCAGACGACGTGCAGGTGAAGCAGCGCATCGGCTACCTGCCGGAAGAGAGCTACCTGTATCGCTTCCTGAATCCGCTGGAGACGCTGGACTACTACGGCAAGCTGTTCGGCCTGGATCGCGGCACGCGCAAGCGTCGCTGCGGCGAGCTGCTGGAGATGGTGGGCCTGAATCAGGTGGCGCATCGCTCGGTAGGCGAGTTCAGCAAGGGCATGGCGCGCCGACTCGGCCTGGCGCAGGCCCTGATCAACGATCCGGATTTCCTGATTCTTGACGAGCCAACCAGCGGTCTGGACCCGATCGGCACCAAGCAGGTGAAGGATCTGCTGGTGGAACTTGGTCGCCGTGGCAAGACCATCCTGCTGAGCAGCCACCTGCTGGCCGACGTGGAGGATGTCTGCCATCGCATGGTCGTGCTGTATGGCGGTCGCATCCGCGCGCAAGGCACCGCCGACACGCTTCTGCAGGACACGCAGCACACGCTGATCGAGACGGCCCGTCTGAAGCCCGAGACCATCGAGCGCGTGCGACGCGTGTTGAGCGAATCCGAAGGCATCGCCATCGACAGCGTGCAGGCCCCGCGCCAGCGTCTCGAGGACCTCTTCATGAAGATCGTCGAGCAGGCGCGCACGGAGCAGGCGGCCACCAGCGGCGCGCTGCATGGTGGTCGCGTGGCCGAGTTCCTGGCGGCACCGGCCGAGGGCGCCAATCTGCTGGCCGAGCTGGCCACGGATGCGCCCAAGCCCGCAGCGCCCAAGGCGGAACCCGCGAAGCCGAAGGTGGATCCGATGCTCGCCGATCTGGTGGGTGAGGCCAAGCGCGAAAGCGCGCCTGCCGCGCCGAAGGCACCGGTACCGAAGCAGAGCGGCAGCGTGGACCGCGGCGTGATCGATGACCTGCTTGGCGGCGGAGGCGATCGCGCGTGAGCGAGGCGGCGCCGCGCGTATGGGTGCGCCTGCGGGAGGCGTTGTTGCGGCGCACTGTGCGCTGGATCCTGTCCATCGTCATGGCGGTGGTGGTGGTCGGCGGCATGTCGCCATTCCTGATGGCTTCGCTTCGCATCGAAGGCACACGCAACGCGATGGTGTCGGCGCTGCGTGAGGCGAACCTGTCGGAGCGCGATGCGGTGAGCGTGGCGCTCGTGGAGAAGGGCCAGCTCACCGTGCAGGGCTTCACCTTCACCAGCGAGCGACTGAAGCAGATCGGCGGCGAACTGTTCGATCGCAAGGGTTCGCTGCTGGATCCGGGCCTGGTGGCCGAGATCTTCCTGCTGCCGAGCTTTCCGGAGTGGGCGCCCACCTTCATGGTGGAGAACCCCCGCACGCCCATGCTGGCGACGCTGGCGGTGCTGGCATCGGGCATCGGTGCGATCTGGCTGGGCGTGCTGCCTGGCTACCTGCTGGTGGTGGCGGTGGCTGGATCCATCGGTCTGGTCGGCATCCTGACGGATCGGCCTGCCACCAGTTTCGTGGCGCTGGGCATGGCCAGTCTGGTCGTGAGCTTCGTGCTGCTGATGCGACTGCTGCTGGTGGTGCTGGGCGGCCGTGTGGGTTGGATGGCCGTTGCGCAGACGGTGGTGCGCGAGGCCATGCGACTGCGAATCAGTCTGGGCTTCATCGTGGTGGTGCTGGTGGTGCTGCCGCTCATTCCGCTGTTCATCGATCCGCGCAGCCCGCTGCGCTACCAGATCCAGACCTTCATGTCGCGCGCGCTCGATCTGGCGTACGTGTGCTCGGCATGCATGACGCTGACGCTGGGTTGCGCCACGGTGGCCTTCGAGATCCGGGACAAGCAGGTCTGGCAGCTGCTCACCAAGCCGCTCGCGCGCCTGCAGTACCTGCTTGGCAAGTGGGCGGGCATCGTGGGGCTGAACGCGGTGCTGCTGCTCGTGTGCGGCGTGGGCATCTTCCTGTTCCTGCAGTGGATGCGCGTGCGGCCCGCGATGGATGAACTGGATCGGCAGGCCGTGCGCGACGAGGTGCTGGTGGCGCGGCAGTCCAGCATGCCGCCCTACGAACCGCTGTCGCGCGAGGCGTTGATCGCGGCGGTGGATGCGGCGATCAGCGCCGATGCCACGCTGAAGGGGGATCTGGATGCGGGTCGCCGTCGCATGGAAGACGTGCGCCGCGAGGTGGGTGGCGATCGCCAGAAGGAGCACCTGGCCGCGCAGCGCCGCGTGGCCTCGGGCGAGAGCCGCATGCTCGACTTCAGCGGCCTGCAGGCCGCGAAGCGCCCCGGCGACACGGTGACGCTGCGTTTCCTGCTGCACGCGGGTGCCAGCGATTCGCACAGCGCCTATCCGATCGTGTTCCGCTTCAAGGATGGAAGCTGGATCGATCGCAAGTTCGTGCCGGCGCAGAGCTGCATCCTGCCCGTGCCGGCCGAGATGATCGACGACGATGGCCACCTGCAGGTGGAGTTCATGAACCTGGACTTCGATGCCAACGCCAAGGCGTTCGTGCCGGGTCCGTACACCTTCAACTGGGATCAGGATGGCGTGGAGGTGCTGTATCGCGTGGGTGGCTTCGAGGCCAACTACCTGCGCGCCATGAGCGTGAACCTGGTGAAGCTGTCGTTCCTGGCCATGCTGGCGGTGTGCAGCGCCACCTTCCTCAGCTTCCCGGTGGCCTGCCTGCTCAGCTTCGCCATCTTCCTGGCGGGCAGCCTGAGCCCGTTCCTCGCCGAGAGCCTGAAGTACCAGACGCTGGATCTGGGCGACGGCGTGATCGCGCAGAGCGTCACGTTCGTGGTGTACGCGCTTGCGATCACGGTGGAGTTCCTGCTGCGGCCGTTCGGTCAGATCAGCGCGAACGAGTCGCTGGTGCGCGGCCTGAACGTGAGCTGGGAGCGCGTGGGGCAGGCCGTGATGGTGATCGGCCTCGCGTGGACCGGCGGCACGCTGCTGATCGGTTGGCTGGCGTTCCGGCGCAAGGAACTCGCGATCTATTCGGGGCAGGGCTGAACCATGCGCGATCGAATCATCCAGATCGTGTGCGTGGTGGTGCTGGTCGCGGGCTTTCTGGTGAGCGGCGCCATGGTGCCGCGCATGCTGGAGGTGGCCAAGGTGCAGGAGCTGCGCTACACCGCCGATCCGGTGGATGGTGCGCCTCCGATCATCGCGCTGGGCACCGCCATCGGCGCGCTGCGCGGCATCATCGCCGACTATCTGTGGATCAAGCTGCAGTCGCGCAAGGAGCAGGGGCTGTTCTACGAGGCCATGGCCGACGCGGATCTGATCACCAAGCTGCAGCCGCGCTTCGCCGAGGTGTGGGGCTTCCATGGCCACAACATGGCCTACAACATCAGCGTGCTCACCAACACGCCCGAGGAGCGCTGGGCGTGGGTGAACGCGGGCATCGATCTGGTGCGCAACCGCGGCCTTCGCTACAACCCCAACGACCTGGGCCTGAACAAGGAACTGGCGTTCTGGTT
>RFQW01000202.1 GCA_009924765.1 Planctomycetota bacterium
GTGTACACCATCGGTGTGCCAACGGCCCTTGCCGTGGCCGATCTGGATGGTGACGGTCGTACCGATGTGGCAGCGAGCTGCAGCGGCATCTCCGGCTCGTTCCCGATCGGTTCCCGCCCCACCGCCGTGGTGCTGCGCGGAACCGGCTCAAGCCCCAACGACCCGCAATCACCGCTGCTCGGCATTCCTTCCCCGATCGACGTTGGTGACACGAGTGCGCAAGGCACGGGCGTGGTCCTCACCGATGCAGACCACGACGGCATCCCCGATCTCGCGGTGTCGTGGATGAGCGACTACGGACAGGGCTACATCGGCGGCGGCGGCGCAGTGTTCCCGGTGCGCAATCGGCGCACCTCGGGCGGCCTGACGGTGGGCGCGCAGCTGAACTTCGCGCAGGACTATGTGCCGGTCATGGCATCGCTCGGCTCCTCCAGCCTGCTCACCATCCGCAAGCCGCTGTACCTCGTGGGCAACGCCGCGATCCACACCACCGACTTCGCGCCTCAGGTGGTGCAGGGCGACCTCGACGGCGACGGCGCTGTCGGCACCGCGGATCTCTCGGTGTTGCTGCTCGACTTTGGCCCCTGCCCCGACCCGACACAGGCACCGTGCCCGTCGGATCTCGACGGCGACGGCCAGGTCGGCACGGGCGACATCTCCTTCCTGCTGCTGCTGTTCGGCTGATCGGCGACGCGGTTAGTCTGCGCCCATGCTCACCGATCCCCGCGTCCGCAAGCTGGCGGACCTGCTCGTGAACCACTCCGTCCGCACCGGCAAGGGCGACCACGTCCTGATCGAAACCTTCGATTGCCCCGACTTCGTCGCCGCCGCGGTGGCCGAGCAGGTGCAGAAGTCCGGTGGCCACGCCCATGTGGTGCAGCGCAGCACGCGCGTCATGCGCACGCTGAACATGGGCGGCGAGGACGCGCTGAAGGTGTGGGGCGAGTACGACCTGGAGCGCATGAAGCGCATGCAGTGCTACATCGGCATCCGCGGCGCGGACAACGCCAGCGAGATGAGCGGCATGCCCGAGGCGCAGATGAAGGCGGTGGGCCGCCTGTACGCCAAGCCGGTGCACTTCGATCGTCGCATCAACCACACGCGCTGGTGCGTGCTGCGCTGGCCCAGTCCCAGCATGGCGCAGCTGGCGCAGAGCAGCACCGAGGCCTTCGAGGACTTCTACTTCCGCGTGTGCACGCTCGACTACGCGCGCATGGATGCGGCGGCGCGGCCGCTGGTGGAGCGCATGAAGCGCACCGATCAGGTGCACATCAAGGGCCCGGGCGCCACCGATCTGCGCTTCAGCATCAAGGGCATCGGCGTGGTGCCGTGCTGCGGCGACCGCAACATTCCGGATGGCGAGGTGTTCACCGCGCCGGTGCGCGACAGCGTGGAGGGCGTGCTGCAGTACAACACCCCCACCCTGCACAACGGCAACACCTTCACCAACATCCGCCTCGAGTTCAAGAAGGGCCGCATCGTGAAGACCGGCTGCGACGGCGGCGACCCCAAGCTGCTCGAGAGCATCTTCGACACCGACGAGGGCGCTCGCCACATCGGCGAGTTCGCCATCGGCTTCCACCCGCACATCCGCGAGGCCATGAAGGACATCCTGTTCGACGAGAAGATCGCCGGCAGCTTCCATTTCACGCCGGGGCGCTGCTACGAGGAAACCGAAAACGGCAACCGCAGCGAGATCCACTGGGATCTGGTGTGCATCCAGCGACCCGAGTACGGCGGCGGCACCATCAGCTTCGACGGCGAGGTGATCCGCAAGGACGGCATCTTCGTGGCGAAGGAACTCGAGGGGCTGAATCCCGATCGTCTCGGCGCGCTCTGAGGCGGGCCTGACAACGCATCAGTTCTTCGGCGCAGACACCGGCTTCTTCGGCGGCGCGGCATTCGCGCCCTGATCGGCCGCGTCCTCAACCTGCTGGTTGTAGACCGCGATCTCCTTCTGCAGATCCTCGGCGCGGTCCATCGCCTGGCCAGGCACGCTTGTGCGGCGTCCATCGGGCGACTTTGGCGCGCCATCGGTCGGCGGAGCGGTGCCGGGATCGCGACTGCACGCGGCAGCCAGCAGCCCCATCGCCACACACGCAAGGATCGGTCGATTGCGCGCCATGTCGGGCCTCTGATCAGCAGCCATCAGGCTTGGTCGTCGGCGGTGCCACCGGCGGCATGTTGGCGGGCGGTGCAGGCGGCGCCATGTCGGCGTCGATCAACTCCACGTCGAACACCAGCGTGGCCTTCGGCGGAATGGTGGGCGGACGACCCTGCTCGCCATAGGCCAGCATGTACGGGATCACCAGTTTGCGCTTCTCGCCAACCTTCATGGCCTGCACGCCCTGCGTCCATCCCTTGATGACGCGGTTCAGTCGGAACTCGATCGGCTTGCCGAGCTTGGTGCTCGAATCGAACATGGTGCCGTCCACCAGGTAGCCGGAGTAGTTCACCTTCACCATGGAATCCGGGGCCTTCGGACTCGCGCCGGTGCCCTCCTTCACGGTGATCCACTGCAGGCCACCTGGCTCGCCTTCCAGCTTGCCATCGGTCGCCTCGCCCGGGAAGCGCTGCTGCACCTCGTCGCTGATCACGCTGCCATCCATCGCGTTCACGGTGACCACGTGCGCCTTGCCCTTCGCGAACACCGTCACGCGCCAGATCGGCGGATCGCCCATCAGATCGCTCGTGATCATGCCCACGCGGCCGGTCACCTTCGCCTGCGCGGCCTTCACGGCGTCGCCCGCACCCAACTTGGCCACCTTCACGTCGCCACTGGTCGCGTCCACCAACGCGCGCTTCATCGAGCCGCCATCGAGCAGCAGCACCTCGTAGGTCCACTTGCCGTCCTGCTTCACCAGACGAATCGCGCTCAGCTGCCCGCCACCCGCCTTCACGGCGGCATCGGCCGCGGCCGTCATGTCCACCGCCAGGCCGGACAGCGTGGTTTCCAGTTCCACCGGGTCAGGCGGAAGCGTGGTGTAGTCGCCATCCGCGGCCGGAGGATTCGCCAGCGAAACCGTTGCGAGCGAGAGAGCGACGAGACACGAGGCAAGCTTCATGCAAATCTCCTTGAGTGGTGCGCAACGCGCACATTGATCGTACCCCAAGCCGCCGAACGCCGATCAGCGTCCGTTGGTTCGCTCGATGGCCAGAACCTTGTCCAATCGACGCTGATGACGAGGCTCGCCGGTGAACTTCGCGGCCAGGAACGCGCGAACCATCTCCTCGGCCACGGCCCCGCCCACGATGCGACCGCCGATCACCAGCACGTTCATGTCGTCGTGCTCCACCCCCTGATGGGCCGAGTAATGATCGGTGCAGTTGCCCGCGCGAATGCCGGTGATCTTGTTCGCGGCCACGCTTGCGCCGATGCCGCTGCCGCAGAACAGCAATCCACGCTGCGCCTTGCCAGCCACGATCGACTGCCCAAGCAGCAGCGCGAAATCCGGATAGTCATCCAGCGGATCATTGGTGTGGGCGCCCACGTCCACGATCTCGTGACCCAGCTGCGCCACCAGCGGCTTCAGCGAATCCTTCAGCACCAGGCCTGCGTGATCGGACGCCATCGCGATCTTCATCGCGCGGCTCCCTTCGCCACCATCGCCATCGAGGCCTTCACCGCCTCGACCACCTTGGCGGCCTCGAAGCCGAAGTGCTTGGCCACCACCTTGAACGGCGCGCTGGCGCCGAAGGTGTGCATGCACACCGTGGTGCCCTCGAGGCCCACCCAGCGGCCCCAGCCGAAATCGGTGCCCATCTCGATGCCCGTTCGCACGCGCACCGAAGGCGGCAGCACCTGATCGCGATAGCTCACGTCCTGCTTCTCGAAGATCTCCCAGCACGGCATGCTCACCACGCGGGCGCGGATGCCTTCCTTCGCCAGCGCGGCCTGCGACTCCAGCGCCAGATGGATCTCGCTGCCCGTGGCGATCAGCAGCGCCTGCGGCGCCCCACCCTCGGCCTCGCTCAGCACATACGCGCCGCGCGCGCAATCCGCCGCCTTGCCGAACTTCGTTCGATCCAGCGTGGGAAGATCCTGACGCGACAGCGCCATCACCACCGGGCCGTGATGCGTCATCGCGGTGCGATAGCACTCCACCACCTCGTTCGCGTCACCCGGGCGGAACACGCACATGCCGGGCACCGCGCGCAACCCCGCGATCTGCTCGATGGGCTGGTGGGTCGGACCGTCC
>RFQW01000203.1 GCA_009924765.1 Planctomycetota bacterium
GGCGGCGTGGTCTGCGCGGCGGCCGCAGCCGACAGCGCGCACGAGAACAGGGTCGCCCACATGTGCTGGCGCTTCATCGCATGCCTCCCGATCCACCCGATCCGCCGGATGAACTCTTCTTGCGCATCTTGTCCTTCACGTCCTTCAGCATCGCCTCGAACTGGGCCTTGCTCTGGCCGCTCATGCGCCAGCGCAGCTCGACCGAGGGATACTTGTTGATGCCTTCCAGGATCGTCTCAAGCGCCTTCTTGGCCTTGCTGAGCGACTTGCTGTCGCCGCTGTCCTGCAGCGCACGCTGACATTCTCCCAGGGCGAGCTGGCTCTCGTCCCACACCTTGCGCCAGGCCTTGATGTAGTCGCCCACCATCTTCGTGCCGTCCTGGCCGTTCTTCACCAGCGAGTCGTCCCACTCGCGGTAGCCCAGCTGGAACATCAGGTCTTCGAGCGAGTCGGCGGCGCCGTCGGAAAGGCCGAAATCCTCGGCGCTGCGCGCATCGAAGTTGGCCACGCGCTGCGGATCGCCGTCGATCAGGAAGGTGCCGGACTGATCATCCTTCCAGTCGAAGTCGCGACCCTTGAAGGAGACGCTGAGCTTGCGCTCGGGATCCATCATGGCCGAACCGATCACGGTGGGATGACCGCCGGAGAGCACGAAGCCGTTGGAGATGCCCACATGCGCCGCAAGCCACTTGCGCTCCACCTCGTGGTCGTTGCTCTTGGCCTGCATGGCGATCTTGCCCAGACCCCACAGGCGCGCGTCGCTCTTGGTGTACATGTTGGGCCAGGCCAGCGCGAACAGCGTGCCGAAGCCCACGGAGTCCTGCACCCACATCACCTGCGGAATGTCGCCGATGTCCTGCTTGAACAGGCCCAGCGTGGTGCGCATGTCCTCGGAGTTGTTCACGCCGCGCTCACCCAGACTGTCACGCTCGGCGCCGGAGTACTCGCGGCGGCCACGCTCGGCGCTGTCGAGCGAGATGATCACCAGGTCCGGCTTCTTCGCCTTGATGTCCTTCACGACCTTCTCGTAGATGCACGAGTGGATGTCGGTGCCCATCTGGCCCTTGCCATCCAGACCGAAGGGCACCACATAGATCTTCGGTGGCTTGGACGGATCCTTCTGGTCCGCCTGCAAGGGCGATGGCGGCGCTGCGATGGCGGTCGCGGCGAGCGAGAGCACGGCGGTGAGGGCCCAGCGGTTCATGGTCGGACCAGTATACGAGCCACTCCCCTGCGGATCGCGGGGATTCAGGCTTTGGTCGCAACCTCTCGCGCCAACACCTCGGCCTGGGCGATCGACCCGATGCGGCCTTCCAGCTGCGCGTCGTACACGGTGTCCAGAATCCGCCGGAAATCGGGGCCGGGCTGCATGCCCATCCGCTTCAGGTGGTCGCCATCGAGCAGCGGCTGCGGCGCGATGCCGGAGACGCGCAACGGCACCAGATCGGCCTGGATGGACTGGGCGAGCGGCAATCCCTCGGCGACCAGCAGCGCACATGCATCCTCGAAGCCGGGGGAAGCGGCCGCCCGCTTGCGCGCGGCCACCGGCATGCTGGCCCACGCCGCGCACAGCGCATCGCGCAACCGAAGCGCCTCATGCAGCGCGTCGCGCTCGTGATTGGACAGCACCAACGCGTCGGTCCAGACCTTCACGCGATGCTGCCACGGCACCTGCAAGGGACGATCCAGCATCCAAGCCGCCAGCGCGCATGACACGGAGGCATGCTGGGGCAACTGCCGCACGCGCGTGCCCTGCAGCGCAGCCGATGCCTCGAGCAGCGTTGCGGGCGCAAGGCCCAGCGATTCGATCAATTGCACGGCCACGCCACGCGTGGTGTGCAGCAACATGCGACGCACCTCCTGGCCCACGCGCTCGCGGCTGACGCCGCGCAATTCGGGGGCATGCCGCTGCACGGCCTGCGCCGTGGCCGGGTCCATGCGCATGTCGAAGCGTGCCGCGAAGCGCACGGCGCGCAACAGTCGAAGGCGGTCTTCCTCGAGCCTGGCATCGGGATCGCCGATGGCGCGAAGCAGGCGCGCCTGCAGGTCGGCGCGACCACCCACATGATCGATCACCGTGCCAGTGGCAGGATCCATGAACAGCCCGTTGATGGTGAAGTCGCGGCGGTTCGCGTCGGTCACCTCGTCGCTGAACTCCACGCGCTCTGGACGGCGACCGTCGCGATACGGGCCCTCGCCACGGAAGGTGGCCACTTCCACCGTGCGTCCCCCGTGTCGCACCAGCATCACACCGAAGTGCTCGCCGACGCCCCGCGCCTTCGGGAAGCACGCCTTGATCTGGTCGGGCGTGGCATTGGTTGCCACGTCGTAGTCGGCAGGATGCTGTCCCAGCAGCTCGTCGCGCACGCAGCCGCCGGCGAAGCGTGCCACGAATCCGGCCGTCGTCAACGCCGCGGCGATGGCGGCGGCCGCCTCGCGCGGCGCCATCGCTTCACGATGTGTCTCAGCCACGCTTGGCCTCACGCGCACGCAACTTCGCCTGCAGCGCAAGCACCGTCTGGCGCATGCGATCCACGCCGTCGTCCTCGTCGGCCAGCAGCGTTTCGGCGGGAATCGGTTCACCCACGATCACCGAGAGTCGGCCAATGGGTCGCGGCAACCTGCGGGAGGATGGCCACACGCGATACGGCCCCTCCACCGCCATCGGCACCACCGGCACCTTGGTGCGCCGCACGATCAGCGCCACACCGCGGTGGAACACGCCCACTTCGCCGTTGTCGGAGCGCCCGCCCTCGGGATACACCACGATGCAGCGCCCGGTCTGCAGTTCGCCGATCGCCGCGCGCATGGCGGCCATGTCCGATCGCTCCTTCAGCGGGATGGCGCCGAAGGACTGGATGAGCCGCCCGAACGGACTGAAGCCGAACAGTTCGACCTTGGCCAGGAAGCCCACCTGACGGTCGCGCGTGGCCACGCCGTTCACGACCGGGTCGAGGTAGCTCTGGTGATTGCTGATGAAGATCACGGGGCCCGTGCGCGGCACGCGCTCGGCACCATCCACGCGCAGCACCCACAGGGCGCGCACGATCAGTTCGGCCGTGCGCTCGGCCAGATCCCACCACATGGCCTGCATGCGGGTCTTGCCGGGAGCGCGACGAAGATGGTCGTTGCCGATCACGCGCGCGCCGCGGCCGCGGCGTTGTGCGCCAGTCGGTCGCCCAGTCTTGCACGGGCCAGTGTCTCGAGCCGCTCGACCACGCCATGCAGATCGAGCGTGCTCGTGTCCACGCGTTCGGCGCCTTCCGGCACCCGCAGCGGCCCTTCGCTGCGACCCGAATCGATGCGGTCGCGCTCCAGGATGCCGCGCAGGATGTCCGCCTCATCGGCCGCGCGTCCGGCGGCCCGCAACTGCTCCGCACGACGGCGCGCGCGCACATGCGGATCGGCATCGAGATAGATGCGAAGCGGCGCATCAGGGAACACCACGCTGCCCTGATCGCGACCCTCGGTCACCAGTCGGGGATGCTGCATGGCCGCGGCGCGCTGCCACGCCACCATCTGCCGACGCACCTCGGGGCACACGGCCACGCGTGAAACGATGCCGGTCACATCCGCATCGCGAATGCGCTCGCTCACATCTCGATTGCCGAGCAGCAGCCTCGGCGGGCTGGCTTTCCAGTCGAATCGGGGTGGCTCGCGACCGATCGCCGCGGCGAGTTCGTGGCCGCCGTCCGGTGACAGGCCCAGCTCGATCGCCAGCAATGCCGCCGCGCGATACATGGCGCCGGTGTCGAGGAACTCGAGTCCCAGTCGCTGTGCAAGCCGGTTGGCGACCGAACTCTTGCCTGTGCCGGCAGGGCCGTCGATCGTGATCACCAGACTCGTGATCACGCCGCCTCCTCCTCTTCCGCGGCCAGATCCTCCTCGGCTTCCATCGCCACGGCCTTCAGCGCCTCGCCCAGCACCTCGCGTGCGCGGATCAGGTGCTTGGTGGCGTCGCCCTTGCCGGTGTAGTCCAGGCTGAGCATGTTGCCGAATCCCACGGCGCGCAGCGTGTCGATGGCGGCCTCCATGGACCAGCCCTGATGCTTGCCGGCCGCGTCGAAGCCGCGCACCTGCGCGATCATGGCCTGCGCATAGGGCGCGAGGCGTCGCAGCATGTCCTTCATGTCTCCGCTGTCATGCGCGTGCTGGAACGAAGGCAGCGC
>RFQW01000204.1 GCA_009924765.1 Planctomycetota bacterium
CGATACAGGCGATGCGCGGGCTGATTGCGGTCATCGACCGCGAGCGCCACCACCCGCTCGGGCACCTGAGCGGCCTTCCACAGCGCTTCCTCCATGAGCCCTCCATGAGCAGCGAACCCAACCCCTTGCCACGCGCCCACTTCGCAAGTCCGAGGTAGGTGAGCTCGATGGAGTCGTTGGCGGGGGAGCGGTTCAGCAATGCCGCCCCGGCATCGCGACCTTCCACGCGAAGCACGGTCCACAGCGCCGGTTCGAAGTTGCCGCCGCGTTGATGGCCCGCCAGGATGTCCGCATCGCTGCGAAGTTCCGCAAGCCCAGGGCAGTCAAGGGTTTCCTCATAGGTGGAGCGCAGCAACGACTGCATCGAATCGTCGTCTCCTGCCTGAGCAAATTCAACGCCCTCCGACGGGTTTGGCCGTGGAGGATTGCGTCGATTGTTGCGTTCCATGCACTCCAGCACCGCCAGATCGACGAAGCCAGCCTCCAGAAAGGGTGCCGCTGCCGCCGGATCCTCCGCTGCCGTCATGCCTTGCGCCAGCGACACCGTGCCTCGACGCGCCAGCCACCATGTCCCGCAGCAGTTGCGCGGCATGGCGAACCTGCGCCTGATCGTGACTCGGCCCGATGGTGAGGGTGGCTGTGCGGCCAGGGTGCTCGCTGATCAGCCCGGCCGCCACCAGTGGCCCAGTAATGGCCGCGCGGCACCACAGATCCTGCGGGCGCCAGCCTTCGTCCTGCAGGCGCTTCAGGAACCACGCAGCGTCGCCGTAGCGGCGGCCAAGCAGCCGCTCGGCGGCGGCCATGCGCTGGCTGGGTGCGGCTTCGGCGCTGCGGAAGGGGTCGTGCATTTCGGGCGCCACGCGCACAGGCTAACCCTTCGAGCCGCGACGGGATGGGTACCATTTCGACCCATGATCTTCGCCACACTGCTCGCCTGCCTCCTCGCCCAGTCCGCGCCCACCGAGGTGCCGGCCGCTGCGCCGCAGCCACCCGCTGCCAAGGTGACGCCGCGCGCGAAGGCGGACGAGACCTGGACCCTGGACTATCGCCCGGGCCCCATGCGGCTGGTTCGTGATGCGGCGACCGGGCGGGAGTACCTGTACGCCACCTACACCCTCAGCAATCGCACCGGCAAGGATCGCCGCATCGCGCCGCGCTGGGAGTTGCTCGACGAGAGCGGACATGTCGCGCTGTCGGGCCAGAACGTGCCGAGCAACGTGACGCGCGATCTGCTGAAGACGCTGAATGATCCGCAGATGGTCGAGACTTCGGCCATGCTCGGCGAAATCGCGCAGGGCGAGGAGAACGCCAAGGTCGGCATCGTGGTGTTCGCGATCGAGCCCGATGTGCGCGCGTTCTCCGTGCTGGTGTCGGGCCTTTCGAACGGTCGCGGCACGCTGAAGGACGCCAAGAGCGGCGCCGCCGTGTCCGCTCGCAAGACGCTGCGCATCGATTACCGGGTGCCTGGTGAGCGGGGGCACTTCACGGGCGAGGTGCCGATGCAGGTGCCGGACGCCACCGGCACCAACCCCAGCTGGATCGTGCGCTGATCCCTTTGGGGTGCGCCGTCGGTCGCGGCAGGTGCTGAAGAAAGCCTTGTTTTCAAGGTTTGCAGCCGCTTGGCGGCAGCCCGGGGTTTGGTTACACTGTGCGGCTCACCATTTCAGGAAGGAATTCGCCATGGCACATAAGAAGGGGCAAGGCTCCACAGAGAACGGTCGCGACTCGAACCCTCAGTACCGGGGCATCAAGCTCTATGGTGGTGAAGTGGCTCGTGCAGGCTGCATCATCGTGCGCCAGTGCGGCACCAAGTGGAAGCCCGGCTTGAACACCTTCCTGGCGAAGGACCACAGCATCATGTCCTACACCGAGGGGGCCGTGCGCTTCCGCGGCCGCTTCGTGGACGTGGTGCCGTCGGCCAACTGAGCCCGCCGCTTCGTGCGGCAAGGCTGAACCATGCTCGTTGATCAGGCTCGCATCGTCGTCCGTTCAGGCAAGGGCGGCGATGGTTGCAGTCACATGCGCCGCGAGAAGTGCATGCCCAAGGGCGGCCCGGATGGTGGCGATGGTGGCCATGGTGGCGACGTGGTGATGTGGGTGGACCCGCACCTCGACACGCTTCTGCAGTTCAAGTACCAGGGGCACTTCTTCGCGAAGGATGGCGAGCCCGGCACCTCGAAGAACTGTCATGGCGCCGCAGGGGCCGACAAGCTGGTGGCGGTGCCGCCGGGCACGCTGGTGTTCGATCTGGCCACCGACGAACTGATCGCCGACATGACCGTGCCAGGCACGCGCGTGGTGGTTGCGCCGGGTGGCAAGGGCGGTTGGGGCAACGACCGATTCAAGAGCGCCACGCATCAGGCGCCGACCGAGCGCACGCTGGGCGAGCCCGCGGTGCAGCGCGATCTGCGCCTGGAACTGAAGCTGCTGGCCGATGTGGGGCTGGTGGGCCTGCCGAATGCCGGCAAGAGCACCATGCTTGGATCGCTCACGCGCGCCGAGGCGAAGGTGGGCGCGTATCCGTTCACCACCATCAGTCCGCAGCTGGGCATCGCCGAATTGCCGGGTGACCGTCGCCTGGTGGTGGCCGACCTGCCGGGACTGATCGAGGGTGCCGCCGAGGGCGCGGGCCTGGGTCACGAATTCCTGAAGCACATCGAGCGCACGCGCGTGATCCTGCATGTGCTGGACATTGCGCCGCTCGATGGCAGCGACCCCGTGACCAACGCAGAGGTGATCCGCGGCGAATTGCAGGCCTTCAGCGAGGAGCTTGCCGGCAAGCCCGAGTTGCTGGTGTTCAACAAGATCGATCTGGTTCCAGAGGCGGATCGCGCCAAGCTGGTGAACAAGATCGGCAACGCGCTGCGCGTGCCGAAGGATCGCCGCATGGCCGTGAGCGGTGCCACTGGCGAAGGGCTTCGCGACGTGCTGGAGGCGTGCTGGAAACTGGCGGATCGCGCGGGCGAGCCGGCCGAGTGGAAGTCTTCGCACTGAGCGATCAGACGGCGTCGGCGCGCCGGCGGTCGTGCATGTCGACCAGCGGCTTCCACGATTCATCGAAGGCCCACGCGTAGTTCTTCCATCGATCGATCGAGCCGGCGTTGATGGGCTTGCGCACCTGATCGTGGCTGAGGGTGTGCACGGTGCGCGTGTTGCGTTCGGGCTGCAGCACCGCGGCGTCCATCGGCAGTCCCATGCGGCGCAGGCAGCGCTCCACGGTCTCGGTGGGCCGTTCCACCAGACGCTCGTACACCACGGTCTCGTGCGGGATCTGCAGCGTTTCGAGGGCGTGCGGCAGCAGCGAGCGCTCGGCCGTGATCACGCGCTGGATCTCGGCGAACGAGCGCGTCCAGCCCATCGCGTGCGGATGGAAGTTGCTCAGGAACAGGCTGACCGCCATGTCGCGCGGGTCGCGTGCCATGTGCAGCGCCGTGGCACCGGGCAGCACGCTGGCCACGGCGGGCAGCCACAGCCAGGTGAGCAGCATCTTGTCGAAGGCGTGCGTGGTGCCCGGGCGCAGAAGGGTGCGCGCGCCCTCCACGTAGCGCTTCTGGAGTGCGGTGGCCTGCGGCGCCGAGAGCATGGTGAGCTGATCGGGCCACAGGCCGGTGCCCACCAGATCATCACCCAGATTCACGATACCGTCATACTCGCCGATGCCGGTCACCTGCGGATGTCGGTCCAGCATCTGTTCAAGCAGCGTGGTGCCGCTGCGCGGCAGCGAAACGACCAGCGAGATGCCATGCACGGCAGGCGCACGCGGCGGGCACCAGACGGCGCCGCGGGCCAGCAGGGCGCGCTGGCGTTCCACTTCCTGTTCCAGGCCGCGCACGTCGAAGCGGGAGTCGGTGGTGGCGTGCAGGTGCGTGGCCAGGTCGAAGGCCTCGCGGTAGCGGCCGGCCGCGTCGAGCAGGCGCACGGCATCGAAGCCCGCAAACCTTCGCAGCCATGGCGCCGCATTGGAGCGCGCGAACTGCTGCAGCACGTCGATGGCCGCGGCCGGATCGCCGCTCGAAAGTGCGCGCGAGGTATACAGGATGGCGCGTTCGTCCTGCAGCCATGCGCCACCTGCGGCGATGAGTTCGCGCAGTTCGGCGTGTCGTGCGGTGCGGTGAAGCGCCTCGGCCAGCGCCAACGCCGCGTCGAGCGCGATCGGGTGGTTCATG
>RFQW01000205.1 GCA_009924765.1 Planctomycetota bacterium
GGAAGCTTCGCGATCCTGTCGAAGCAGACACGCGCGAGCATGCTGGACAACCTGAGCGCCGACTACGTGCGCACGGCGAAGGCGAAGGGCGTGCCGCGCAACGATGTGGTGGTGCGACACGTGTTCCGCAACAGCCTGCTGCCGCTGATCACCATGTTCGTGGGCATCTTCCCGGCCATGCTGGCGGGCAGCGTGGTGATCGAGCGCATCTTCAGCGTGCCCGGCATGGGCAGCCTGGTGATCGAGGCGATCGACCTGCGCGATCGCGGGCCGACACGCTGATGATCGCGGTGGTGAACGTGGTGGCGCTGCTGCTTGCGGACATCCTGTACGCGGTCGCGGATCCGAGGGTGAGCTATGAGTGACGCACCGCAGGTGATCTCGGGCATCGAGGCGATGCGCGGCGTGGGTCAGCAGCGCGCGAAGGGCTTCTGGGCCGACGCGTGGAGCCGCGTGCTGAAGCGCGGTGGCGCGCGATTCGGTCTGGTGTGGATCGGCGTGATCGCGTTCTTCGCCATCTTCGCGCCGCTGATCGCCAACGCGCATCCGTGGATGCTGGAACGGCTGGGACCCGGCGGCGTGGTGACGAGCCGGTCGTGGCCGCTGCTTGCCAACCTGTCCGCCACCGACTGGCTGCTGCTGATCGGATTCTTCGTGGGCGTGCCGTGGATCGCGTTCGGGCCCAAGGGCCTGTCGCGCGGTCAGCGCCTGGGCATGTTCGTGGTGGCGGCGATCGAGGCGGGCGTGGTGGTGGTGCTGGTGCCGTCGATCATCGCGTGGGCCAGTGATGCGGCACGCGCGCCGTGGGTGAAGACATTCGCGCGCAGCGGTGGTGGAGAGTGGACGATCGCGGCAGTGATAGGTGTGGGCGCGGCGATGGTGGCCGCGTGGATCCCGACGATCGAGTCGCGTGCGCGGCGCGTGGTGGCGGCGCTGGCTGTGGCCGCGCTCAGCGGCAGCATTGCCGTGACCGCCGGCGGCGCCACGCTGATCAACTTCGAGCGCTACATGGATGACGAGGCCGCGGGCACGGTGCGCTGCGTGTGGGCGCCCATTCCATGGTCGCCGCAGTACACGCGCAGCGACATGATCGCCGCGCCGCCGGGCGCACGCGTGGAGGAACTGCCGAATCTCGCCAGCTGGAAGGGCACGCCCTTCGGGGCGCGCCGCACGCTGCTTGGCACCGACGCGCTGGGTGGCGACGTGCTGGCGCAGATGCTGTGGGCCTGCCGCCTGTCGATCTCGATCGGCCTGGTGTCGACCGGCATCAGCGTGCTGATCGGCGTGACCATCGGCAGCGTCATGGGCTACTTCGGCGGATGGGTGGACATGATCCTGTTCCGCGTGGTGGAGATCTTCATGGCCGTGCCGGTGCTGTTCCTGCTGATCGTGGCGGCCGGCGTGCTGCCGCGCGACACCTACGTGATGATGGCCATCATCGGCCTGTTCAGCTGGACCGGCGCCGCACGCTTCACCCGCGCGGAGTTCCTGAAGCTGCGCAAGCAGGAGTTCGTGCAGGCGGCGCAGGCCACGGGTCTGCCGCTGCGCGCGATCCTGTTCCGTCACATGCTGCCGAACGGCGTCACGCCAGTGCTGGTGGATGCCAGCTTCGGCATCGCCGCGGCGATCAGCATCGAGGCCACGCTGTCGTACCTGGGTCTTGGCCCCGACGGTCAGGCGAGCTGGGGCAAGCTGCTCTCGAGCGCCACCGCGGCCACCGGCACCTTCGTGTGGTGGCTGGCGGTGTTCCCCGGACTGGCCATCTTCCTGAGCGTGCTCGCGTACAACATGCTGGGCGAGGCGCTGCGTGACGCGATCGATCCCAAGCTGCGAAAGGCGGCCCACTGATGAGCGTGCAGACACAGTCGAAGGGTGCCGTGGGCAACGCCACGAGCACCAGGCCGCTGCTTGAGGTGGCCGATCTGGCCGTGAGCTTCGACAACGCCAGCAACCCGGGTGGCCCGCGCATCCAGGCCGTTGCGGGCGTGAACATGACGCTGTTCCCGCAGCAGACGCTGGCGGTGGTGGGGGAGTCGGGCTGCGGCAAGAGCGTGACCGCGATGAGCGCCATGCAGCTGATTCCGCGTCCGCCGGGCCGCTTCGACCGCGGCAGCATCCTGCTCGAGGGCCGCGACCTGCTGTCGATGACCGAGCACGAGATGCTGAAGGTGCGCGGCGGCGAGATCGCGATGATCTTCCAGGAGCCGATGACCAGCCTGAACCCGGTGTACAGCATCGGCGACCAGATCCTGGAGGCGATCCTGCTGCACCAGCGCATCGCGCCCGATCAGGCCGTGGAACGCGCGATCGCGGCACTGGAGGAAGTGGGCATCTACAACCGCCTGAAGGAGCGCTTCAAGAGCGATCTGGTGGCGCTGGGCAAGGGCAAGCGCGACCTGCTGGACGAGTATCCGCACCGCTTCAGCGGCGGCATGCGTCAGCGCGTGATGATCGCCATGGCGCTGGCGTGCCAGCCCAAGGTGCTGCTGGCCGACGAGCCCACCACGGCGCTCGATGTCACCATCCAGGCGCAGATCCTGGAACTGCTGCGCGGACTGCAGCGCGATCGCGGCATGGGCATCATGCTCATCACGCACAACCTGGGCGTGGTGGCCGAGAACGCCGACGTGGTGTGCGTGATGTACGCGGGACGCGTGGTGGAATATGCGCCGGTGTTCGAGCTGTTCGACAGGCCCATGCATCCGTACACGCGCGGCCTGTTCAGCAGCATTCCGGGTCTGCGCGAGGCGCGCAACCGACTCACCACGGTGGAAGACGTCACCGAGAACCCCGCCGAGTTCCGCAAGCTGCCCGGCGCCGATCGCGGCGTGATTCCGTGGTGGCCGCACATGCCGGCCGAGGCGCGGCCGAAGCTCGCGAACGATCGTGACCCGTACTGCCTGCACCAGATCGAGCCCAACCGATGGGTGGGATGCTGGCGCACGCCCGAACTCGAGGGTCAGGCGTCGCCGCGACCCTCGCTCGATTTCCGCCGCACGGATTGAGCGAATCCGCGGCCAAGGCGACGGCGAATCGAGCGCCATGCCCCTGATCCAACCCGGCAAGAAGCTGCCCGCGTTCACCGCCCGCACCGCCGACGGCGAAGTCGTGAAGGGCGCCGCCCTCACGAAGGGCTTCACGGTGATCTACTTCTATCCCAAGGACGACACGCCCGGCTGCACCAAGGAGGCCTGCGCCTTCCGCGACCTGCACGCCAAGCTGCTGAAGGCCAAGGCGCGCGTGTTCGGCGTGAGCGCCGACAGCGCCGAGAGTCACGCCAAGTTCGCGGGCAAGTTCAAGCTGCCGTTCGAACTGATCGTGGACGAGCCGGGCAAGGACGGCGTGCCGCCGCTCACCAAGAAGCTCGGCGCATGGCAGGAGAAGTCGATGTACGGCAAGACCTACATGGGCATCGCGCGCATCACCTACCTGATGGGCCCGGGCGGCGTGGTGCTGAAGCAAGGTGAAGCCCGAGGAGCACGCCGCCGAGGTGCTGCAGGAGATCCTGCAGGCGGAGTAGATTCGGCGGCATGGCAACCGTCGAGATCCGTTTCAAGCGAATCCATCCGGGCGCGCAGATGCCCGCCTACCAGAGCGCCGAGGCCGCGGGCATGGACCTGCACGCATGTCTGGATGCGCCCGTCATGCTGCAGCCGGGTGACCTTGCGCGCATTCCGCTCGGGTTCATCATGGCGATCCCGAAGGGGCATGAAGGGCAGGTGCGCCCGCGCAGCGGATTGGCCGCCAAGTTCGGCGTGACCGTTCCCAACGCACCCGGCACCATCGACAGCGACTATCGCGGCGAGGCGATGGTGGCGCTGATCAACCTGGGCCGCGCGGCCTTCACCGTGGAGCACGGCATGCGCATCGCGCAGCTGATCGTGGCGCCGGTGCTGCATGTGCAGGTGCGCGAGGTGGACGAGCTGGACGCAACCCAGCGTGGCAGCGGCGGTTTCGGCAGCACGGGGCACTGAGCCCACGGGTTGGGAAACCGCCCGGATCGCCCTACAATCGCGCGATGAGCACCGCTGCCGCTACCGCGATCAACGTTCCGCTGCTTGACCTGAAGGCCCAGTACGCCACCCTGCGCGCCGAAGTGGAGCCGATTGTGCGCGAGGTGATGGAGAGCCAGTACTTCATCGGCGGCCCCAAGGTGGACGA